>DASTBN010000199.1:0-2128 GCA_035712045.1 Pseudonocardiaceae bacterium | reverse complement strand
TGTCCTCCCAGGTGCTGGTGATGGTCGAGGACGATCCCGGTCAGGTCAGCGCCGACTTCGGCGTGGTGCAGGCGGCGGGCCCGGTGGCGCTCAGCAAGACGATCAAAATCGTGAACAAGGGCGCGGCGGGGGTCCGGTACGCCCTGGCCTACCAGCCGATCACCACCATGCCCGGGGTGCGTTACGAGCTCTCCAGCTCCTCAATCGAGGTGGGCCCGCGGCAGGCCGGCACGGTCACGGTGACGCTGCGCATCGACGATCCCTCGGCGCTGCACAGAACCCCCGATCCGACTATCGAGACGCTCCAGCGCGGGGCCGCCAGGCAGTTCCTCCCCGACGCCTCTGGCCGCGTGGTGCTCACCCCGGTGCCGGGCGCGCCGCCGCTGCGGGTGCCGGTCTACGCCGCCCCACGGCCGGTGGCGGGCATCTCGGTCCCCGAGCGGCTGAGCGCCGGAGGCGATCGGCGCGCGGTACTCACCCTGTCCGGCCGGGGGGTCGATCAGGGCACGGGCGCCGCCGCGTACCGGTCGCTGATCAGCGTCCTGGAGCTGCAGGCCGAGAGCGCGCAGCTGCCCGAGTGCGAGGGCCCGATCCTGCTGGGTTGCACCCCCAACGGCACCGCCACGGGCGGCGACATCCGCTATGTCGGCGTGATGTCCACCGCGCCGCTCGCGCGCGGCCACGGCCGCCCGCAGGACGCCCTGCTCGCCTTCGGGATCACCACCTGGGGCGAGTGGTACAACGTCGGCAGCAACATCGTTCCCTTCATCGACATCGACACCACCGGCGACGGGCTGCCCGACTTCGAGGTCCGCGCCATGAAGCTCCCCGGAACCGACGTGCTGGTCGCGGCGACGATGAACCTGCGCGCCCCACCCGGCGCGCCACCGGTCGCGGTGCTCCCAGTCAATGGGCAATTCGGCGACGTGGATTCCGGGGTCTTCGACAGCGACGTCATCCTGCTTCCGGTGACGCTTACGGCACTGGGAATCGACCCCTCGGCGATCACGGCCCCGATCCGCTACACGGCCGGAACCCTGGGCTTTTACCCCGGCCCGGTGAGCGTCGGCGCGGTCATCGACAGCACCGCCCCGGCCATCGCCGACGCTGTGCGCCCCGCCGTGTGGGCCGAGGGCGCCGGGGACCCCGCGGTGACCTATCTGGCGCGGCCGGGGACCGCGTTGATCGTCAACCGGGACCCCCTCGCGGCGCGGCCGGCCCGGTTGCTGGTGCTGCATCCAGGCAATCCGTCCGGCCACCGGGTACAGCTGGTCCGGGTGCCGGGCGTCGGTTCTGATTCCGTCGATGGGCCCGTGGTGCCCGTGCCAGTGCCCGCTCCGCTACCCCGGGTGGCCCGACCCGCCGGTCGGCTTGGTAGCGGAGCACGTTCAGCCGGTCCATGATGTGGAGAGGCGTACCCGTTCGGGTGTCCCCATTTGGAGTATCCGCCGTAGGGACGCTGCGTAGCGGCGGGTAACCTTCCCGTTGCGGAGGGTTCATACGGTAGTGGACCCGGGCACTGGAGGTGGCACATGCGGCTCGCGGTGATTCCCGGCGATGGGATCGGCCCGGAGGTCATCGCTGAGGCGCTCAAGGTCCTCAACGAGGTCGCCCCCCACACTGAGACCACCCCGTACGACCTGGGTGCCGCGCGCTGGCACGCCACCGGAGAGCTGCTGCCGGAGTCGGTGCTTGGCGAGCTGCGCCAGCACGATGCCATCCTGCTCGGCGCGGTGGGGGATCCCTCGGTGCCCAGCGGCATCCTGGAGCGCGGGCTGCTGCTGCGGCTGCGCTTCGAGCTGGACCACCACGTGAACCTGCGGCCCGCGCGACTCTATCCCGGGGTCCGCAGCCCCGTCGCGGAGCCCGGGAACATCGACCTGATCGTCGTCCGGGAAGGCACCGAGGGTCCCTACGCGGGCAACGGCGGGC
Organism: Pseudonocardiaceae bacterium; assembly: GCA_035712045.1. Classification (GTDB taxonomy): domain Bacteria; phylum Actinomycetota; class Actinomycetes; order Mycobacteriales; family Pseudonocardiaceae. Next base: position 196 of record DASTBN010000199.1, on the reverse strand, counting down.
TGCTGCGCAAGGACACCCCGCACGAGATCGCCACCGAGATCAGCCTGAATACCGCCTATGGGGTGGACCGGGTGGTCCGTGACGCGTTCCACCGTGCCTCCCTGCGCCCGCGCAGGCACCTGACGCTGGTGCACAAGACGAACGTGCTCTCCCACGCGGGATCGCTGTGGTCGCGCATCGTGGAGGAAGTGTCGCT
>DASTBN010000198.1:0-5757 GCA_035712045.1 Pseudonocardiaceae bacterium | reverse complement strand
GTTTCATGCCGCCGGAGAAGGTCTCGACCTTGCCGTCCCGGCGGTCGGCGAGGTCGACCATCTCCAGCACCTGGGAGATGCGCTCGTTCATCGCCTCCTTCGGCAGGCCGTACAGCTCGCCGTGGAAACGCAGGTTCTGCTCGCCGGTCAGGTAGGCGTCCAGCGTCGGTTCCTGGAACACCAGACCGATGTGCCGGCGGACCGCGGCCCGCTCGGTGGCCACGTTCCATCCCGCTACCCGGGCGGTGCCGCTGGTCGCCGAGACGAGCGTGCAGAGGATCTTGATCGTGGTCGACTTGCCGGCGCCGTTGGGACCCAGGAAGCCGAACGTCTCACCGGGCGCGACATCGAGGTCGATCCCGCGCACAGCTTCGACCTCGGCGTAGCGCTTGACCAGCCCGCGCACCTGTATCGCGGGCTCCGGCCCGGCCCCGGCCTCGCTGACCCTCACGGCCACCTGCGGCTCACTCATGCGGGACCACCCTTTCTCTAACGGCGTTAGAGACGCTACCCTAACGATGTTCGAGACGACAACCGGTTTAGGGGGCTGAGCTGGTGGCGATCACACAGGACGACGTGGTGCGGACCGCTGTCCGGCTGCTCGACGAGGTGGGGCTCGAGGGACTGACGCTGCGCCGACTGGGGTGCGAGCTCGGCGTGTCAGCGCCGACGCTGTACTGGCATGTGCGGGATAAGCGGGCGCTGCTCGATCTGGTCGCTGAGGCCATCACGGCTGAGCCCGCATCACCGGTCCGGCCCGCGCACGGCCAGCCATGGTGGGAATGGCTGAGCGAGGGCGCCTGGAGGCAGTATCGTGCGCTGATCAGTCATCGCGACGCGGCCCTGGTGGTCGCTGGCAACCGGCCGACACAAACCTCGCTGCCGGTGATCGAACAGCTCATCGCCACCCTGGTCGAGGTGGGTTTCCCGCCCCGGGACGCACTCGAGTCGATTTTCACCGTCGGGCACTTCGTGCTTGGAGCGGCGCTGGAGCGCCAGGCCGAGGCGGCGCGAGGGGCGGCCACCGAGGCGGATGCCGCGATGGCTATCCGGCTGCGCGATGCCGAAGAACTGCCTCATCTCACCGGGGCCCTTCACAGTGGGTGCGCCCTCGACTCCGAGTCGACCTTCCGGTACGGCCTGGCCCTGATCGTGGCAGGGCTACGTGCTCGCCACGCCGAGCTGGTGGACCTCTGACTGGTCCGGCTGACCGATCGGCGCCCCGCGCCGGGAGGACCTCGTCGCTCGGGACGCGCCCGGGGCCGTCGCCGGACGGGATCGCCGCGCCGAGCGGGCCTGAGCCATCCACGCGATCGCGGGGGCCGATTCCAGGACCAGGAACGCGGCCAGCACGATGAGGTGAGGTTCCCCCCGCAGCAGACCCAGCACCCCGAGGATCACGCCTCCCGCGCCGCGCAGCGCGTGGCCGATGGCCCAGACCAGACCGGAGCTGGATCGGTGCATCCACCGGCCGACGAGGAAGTACAAGCCGAGCCCGCCCAGCCCGGACAGCGTCAGCATGGCTGAGATCTGGACCTCGACCATGGTCGCGCTACCGAGCAGCTGAGCCACCACAGGTACGCCGAACAGCGACAACAGCAGCGTCCGCCACGGCAAGACGGTCTCCGAGGATCCGCTGGCCGCGGTGAGATCGATCTCGGGCCGCTGGATCCGGCGGGCCGCGCGACGGCTGGTCGCCCACACCAGCACACCGAGCAGGCCCATGATGAGCCCACCCACCAAGAATTGGGCGTGAAATGACAGTTTCCCCGTCGCCATCACACCGAGTAACAGGCCGCCTACAATTTTGCCCAGATCCAGGTTGAGCTGCAGCCAGGTCAATTGCCGGGATTGGATGCCTGCGGGCAGATCGCTGCCGAGGATGAACGTGGGAGCCGCGACTGTCACAGCGGCGGCGCCCACACCCATCACGGCGATCGCCAGCACGATCGAGGGCGAATCACCCCGGGAGGCCGCCAGCATCAGCAACCCGCTGGTCATCCCCATCATGCCCAGAACCTGCGCGGACCGGTGCGCCCGCCGCCGCCCCGCGATCCGGCCGATCCAGGGCCCGAGCAGCGCAAACAGGCCCGCCATCGCCATCGAGACCCCGACATCGGTGGGACTTCCGCCCATCGAGAGCACGTAGGACGGCAGCAGTACCGGAAGCAGGCAGTTGAACGCGAGGCCCAGGGCGAGGTTAGAGGTCATCCACCATTCGAACGGCCGAGCGCGGCTATCAACGACGGGAACCGCTTCGGCCATGAGCGCACATTACCTTAGCCTCATGGAGGTTCCGAAAGGATTAAGTGTGGGTTCAGCGATATTGTTACCTCCATTACATCAGGTAACACACGCCGAAGCGTTGCGATTCGGGCGGCATTCGGTGACGTATCGGCAGCTGCGGGCTGCGGCCGCGGCGTTGGCGTCGGGATTGGCTGGTACCCGCAGGGTGGCGATCTGGGCGACACCGGAGCTGGAGACCTGCGTGGCGGTGGTGGCGGCGTTGCTGGCCGGGGTACCCGCGGTGCCGGTCAATCCCCGGCTCGGCACCCGCGAGCTACGCCACGTTGTCTCCGACACGGCTCCCGACCTGGTGCTCACCACCTCGGGCACCCACCTGCCCGAGGCGCTGGCGGCCCTCCCGAGGCGGGACGTCGACCCGCTCGCGGTCAGCGCCTTCGCGCCGCCCGAACCCAACCCCGAGTCGCCAGCACTGATCGTCTACACCTCGGGCACCACCGGACCGCCCAAAGGGGTCGTGCTCTCCCGCCGCGCGCTCGCCGCTGACCTCGACGCGCTGGCCGCCGCGTGGGAGTGGACCGCGGCGGACGTACTGGTACACGCGCTGCCGCTGTACCACGTCCACGGCCTCGTGCTGGGTGTGCTCGGGCCCTTGCGGCTGGGGGGCGCGCTGCGTCATCTGGGTTCGTTCTCAGCCGAGGGCGTCGCCCGGGAACTCGGTGAGGCCGCGACGATGCTGTTCGGGGTGCCGACGATGTACCACCGGCTGGCCCGCGCCGCCGAGCGGGATCCATGCCTGGCGGCCGCACTGGGCCGGGCCCGGCTGCTCGTGTCAGGCTCGGCCGCGCTGTCCCGCTCCGATCACCAGCGGATCGGCGCGGCCACCGGCCAGTACGTGATACAGCGTTACGGAATGACCGAATCGCTGATCACCTGCGCGGAGCGGATCGGGGGGCCGCGCCAACCGGGCACGGTCGGCCCGCCGCTGGAGTCCGTGGCGCTGCGGCTGGTCGACGACAACGGCGTGATCCTCACCGAACCTGGCGAGGACACGATCGGCGAGATCGAAGTCACCGGGCCCACGCTCTTCTCGGGATATCTCAACCGGCCCGACGCCACCGCCGAAGCGATGCGCGAGGGCTGGCTGCGCACCGGGGATCTCGCCACCCGTGACTCCGATGGCCGGCTCCGCCTGGTCGGGCGCCGCTGCTACGACCTGATTTCCAGCGGCGGATACCGGATCGGCGCGGGTGAGATCGAAGACGCCCTGCGTGAGCACCCCGGGGTGGCTGAGGCTGCGGTCGCGGGGGAGCCGGATCCTGATCTCGGCCAGCGCGTGGTGGCCTGGGTGGTCGCCGCCAGCGATCCGCCACCTGGCGCGCGCGAGCTCGCGGAGCATGTCACGGCCCTGCTCGCGCCGCACAAGCGGCCGAGGGTGGTGCGTTTCGTGCCCGCGCTGCCTCGCGATGACATGGGCAAAGTCCGCAAGAACCAGCTACCGGGGGAGCCCCCGTAGGGTGTTCATACCGGTCGGGACATCTGGGGGCGGAGCGATGGGCGCAGCGCGGGCACTCGGGTTGCTGCTCGGCGTCGCGGCGGACGCGGCGTTCGGTGATCCGCGCCGTCATCACCCCGTAGCCGCCTTCGGGTGGCTCGCCCAGCAGGCCGAACGCGCCTGCTACGCCCCGCACGAGCTGGCCGGGCTGGGGTACGCCAGCGCCCTGGCCGGTGCCGCGGCCGCAGCGGGTGGCCTGCTGGAACACGCTGGGCGCGGGCGGGCCGCAGTACACGTGGCGGGCACAGCGCTGGCCACCTGGGTCGCCCTCGGTGGCACGTCACTGGCCCAGGAGGGTGCCGCGATGGCCCGCGCGCTGGCCGCCGGGGATCTCGAAGGCGCCCGGGCGCGGCTGCCACACCTGTGCGGCCGCGATCCGGCCAGTCTTGACCTGGCTGGTGTGGCCCGGGCGAGCGTGGAGTCGATCGCCGAGAACACCTCCGACGCGGTGGTCGCCCCCCTGATCTGGGGAGCGGTGGCCGGGGCACCGGGGTTGCTGGCCTACCGGGCGATCAACACCCTGGACGCGATGGTCGGGTACCGCTCACCGAGGTACCGCCGCTTCGGCTGGGCCGCGGCGCGCCTGGATGACCTCGCTAACCTGCTGGCGTCCCGGATGGCGGCGGGACTGGCGACCATGTGCGCACCGCTGGCAGGCGGCTCGGCCCGCGGCGCGTGGCAGGCCTGGCGGCGGGACGCGGCCGCGCACCCGAGCCCCAACGCCGGGCAGCTCGAGGCGGCCTTCGCGGGTGCGCTCCGGGTACGCCTCGGTGGCCGCACGGTCTACCCGCATGGCGTCGAACAGCGCCCGGTGTTAGGTCACGGTCACATCCCAGACGCTGGTGACCTCACCCGTGCGGTCATGTTGTCCAGAATCGTCGGGCTGGTCGCGGCGGCGCTGTGCGCGGCCCTGGCCGCGATAGCTCAGCGCCCGTATCGCCGCGCCACCCCGGCGGCCAGCGGTGGGTCGTGCGGGTCGTCTCCGCGTGGGGAGTACTCGTCCTCGCGGTGCCCTTCACTCGCTTCCCGCCACGCGAAGTAGACCAGCCCCAGCGGGGCCATCGTGCCGAACGCGATCCACTGCAGCGCATAGGAGAAAAACGGCCCGGCGTCAAGCTGCGGCAACGGCAGCGCGGACAACACCCCAGGACTGCCATCCGCGAGCTGCAGGTAACCCGGTTCCAGCCGTACCCCGGTAGCGGCGCTCACGGTGCGGGTGCTGACGGCGTACACCTGCCGGTGACCGTCCTCCTGGATGACTTCGCCGTGCTGCGGATCCTGCTCATCGGCTCGCAGCAGCCCGGTCACGCTGACCTCTCCCGCTGGTACCGGGGGGTAAGCGGGTACCCGCACGCCCTCCGCGGGCCGGAGATAGCCGCGGTCCACGAGCACGCTTGATCCGTCGGTGAGCCGCAGAGGGATCAGCACCTCATAAGCAGGCTCACCCAGGACGGTACGCAGCCGGACCACAAGCTCCGCGCCGAGTAAGTAATGCCCGCTGATCTGGGCCTGGCGCCACTCTGTGGCCGGGTCCGGCGCGGCGCCTGCGGGCAGCACGTCGCGCAGCGGCCGCGGGGGAGTACTAAAGGAGTGCTCGATGGCGGTGTTGCGATCAGCCCGCTGCGCCGCCCGGCGGAACTGCCACGGGGCTAACACGGTGAACGCCACGATGGCGAAGCAGATCACCGCCGCGCTCAGCGCCAGCCAGCCCGGGCGCAGCAGGAACCGCCACCGCATGCCCCCACCGTAACCGGTGCTCACCCCAGCGCCGCCCGCGCCGCCGCGGTCGCACTCACGCCGTAACCGCCCCCGAACAGCACCGCGTGCACCAACAGCGGGAACAGCTGATGCAGCGGGACCCGCTGCCGCCAGCCCGGTCCCAGCGGGGCAGTCTCGTGGTAGCTGGCGAGTACCCGTTCCAGGTGCGGGTAGCCGAACAGCGCGAGCATCGCCAGATC
>DASTBN010000197.1:0-12304 GCA_035712045.1 Pseudonocardiaceae bacterium | reverse complement strand
CACCTTGAAACCAATCATCAGCGAAGCCGCGAGCGACATCACCATTGTGGACACGCCGAATCACATGCCGGTATCCGGCGAACCCGGTCAATATGGCGCTAACCCAGTTAAAGCGATCGACAAAGGACAGCCGGAGACCGCCTGGCTGCAGGAGCAGTGGGGCCGGCCGGTGATTCGCGCCTGGAACGCACTCTCCGCCCACATGCTTACGGAGAAGAGGAAAGCGCACGGTGAGCCTGGCCGGCTCGCCGTGCCGGTGTCGGGAGACTCCGCCGAGAGCAAGCAGCTCGTGATGCGGCTGGTCGAGGACACCGGTTTCGACGCGGTGGACGCGGGCACGATTGCCGAGTCGTGGCGTCTGCAATTTGGAACTCCGGCCTACGCCACCGAACTCACCGCCCACCAGCTTGGCGAGGCCCTTGGTCTCGCCGACCGTGAAGCCGCTCCGAAGCGCCGCGACGCGATAGTGCAAATCGTCTCGACGTGGCAGGGTCCCGTGGCCTCCCAGGACTGGCTCCCGCTGTTCCGCGCAGCCGCCCGCTTCCCCGTGGCCCATGACTGAGCACCCATAACCACGCTGATCCATTGGGCTCCGATCCGAGTTGACGACAGGGTTTGATGACACTGAGATCCGTTGGTGTCCGGAATGAATGGATGAAAGGGACACCCTGGTTATGGCGCACCTGGTCTACACCCGGGTCTCCACCGACGAGCAGAGCGCCCAGCGGCACACACACGTGCTCACCGAAGCGGGACTGACCGCCGGCACCGAGGGTGTGAAGGTCTTCAGCGACCCGGCCACCTCCTCGAAGATCCCCACGCTGTGCCGCGACGGCTTCCAGGAGCTGGCGACCTACGCCAGGCCCGGCGACACGCTCACCGTCTCCGAGCTGTACCGACCTGGCCGCGACCGACGCGACCACCACCATGCTCGTCAACGTGCTGGTTTCGGTTGGCCAGTTCCAGCGCGACCTGCAGAACCAACTCACCCGCGAAGGACTGGCGGCCGCGTGGGCCAAGGGCAACAAATCCGGGCGCCGCCCCCAGGTCGCGCAACTCGGCGTCGTTGACGACGTGCGGCAGGCGTACCGCACCGGGACGAGCATCGCGGCCCTGGCCCGCGAGCACGGCGTCAGCCGCGGCGCGATCCGCACCGCCGTCGCCGACCCGCTGCCCAGCCAGCCGGAAAACCGGTGGTCACCACCGAGCCCGAGACGGCGATCGTGGAAATGCCGGGCAAGATCGCGCCACCTCCACAGCCGCGACGACCTGGACGAAGCGCAGCGGCACGCCCTGCTGCACGGCCGCACGGTCCGCCGTGACCAGGGCTACAGCCTGCATGTCACCGCGACACCCGAGATCCATCACGCGATGCCGCGCGCCGCGGCACCGCTGAACGCCGAGGCGCTTCCTCGGCGGACCGCAAGGCATACCGGATCTACTGGGGAACGACTGAACAACTCGGCGATCAACCGCCGAGACGACTGACGCTCCCGCTGCGCCCGGAGAAAGAGCAGAGGACCGTCTCAACTCAGGAGCGATGGCCCCGGTCCACCGAGTCACCCAGCCCGCGCATCGCGCGTGAGACAGCTGGTCACCCTATCCGCGTGATCGCGACGCCGGTTGCTGCGCCGTGCGGCTACCAGGAACCGTTATCGCAGGAACCGGACTCGGGGACGGTGACGCGGGCATGATGAACCCCCAGATGATCACGATCATCGAAGACTTCCTCACTGACCTGGCCCGGGCGGGCAAGTCCGCCCACACCGTGCGCGCCTACCGCAGCGACCTGCGGGACTTCGGCCGGTTCTTCACCGGACCGATCGAGCGGATCACCGCCGGTGTGCTGCGGGCCTACCTAAGCGGCCTAGCCGGCAAGGCCCTCGCGACCCGGGCCCGGCGCGAAGCCGCACTGGCCTCCCTGTTCGCCTGGGCCTACCGGGCCGAGATGATCGACGCGGACCCGATGACCGCTTGGACCGCACCCGCCTGCCGGCCGCGCTCCCACGCCCGGTGCCCACCGGGCAGGTCGAAGCCGTCCTGCGGGTGATCCCCACGGCCAGAGACCGCGACCGGCTGCTCTTCGGGCTGCTCTACACCACCGGCATGCGCCTCGGCGAGGCCCTAGCCATCGCATGTCACCGTCTGGGGCAAAAGGGGACGGCGGCGCACCGTGCTGCTGGACGACTCGACGCTGGTGACACTGCTGCGCCGTTACCTCAAGGTGCGCGGCTACCGGCATGGTTCCCTGTTCTCTGCGGAGAAGAACTATGTCGGCGGCCCGCTGCGGTAGGCCTCCGTCCAGGAACTCTGGGCCAAGTATCAGGTCGAAATCCCAGTTCAGAGCCACAATTCATCAGCTCCGTCATACGCATGCCAGCGAACTGGTCAACGCCGGAGTCTCGCTGGAAACCATCCGGCGCCGGCTCGGTCACGTGAACGCGCAGACAGTGCTCCGGTACGCCGACCAACGCGACGCCACCGCCGACGCGGAGATCCGCAGCTGACGGCGCCGAAAGATCACCAGGCGCTCGAACAGTTGACCTCCCACGGTTTTGGTCGGTCTCCGGATCCCCAACTACGGGAAACGCCGCCGCGCTGGTGAGGCGATCTCCACCGCGTTCGTCGAATCCACCGTCAACCAAGTCATCAGCAACGCATGGTCAAAAAGCAGCAAATGCGCGGGACACCCCGTGGCGCCCACCTGCTGCTCCAGGTCCGCACCCGGGTCCTCAACAACGACCTGGCCGCCGACTTCCACCGCTGGCATCCCGGGTTCACCCACCAGAGCGAGCCGATCGAGCTTACAGCGTAGAGCATCACCACCGGGCGCCCGAACAGTTGATCTCCCACGGTTTTGGTCGGTCTCACGATCTCAGCCGTCGTTGGCCTCTATTCTATCTACTTGCCTGAGTGACCCTCTGCGGATCAGGCCGGATTTGTTGCTCGCGGCAGCCATTCCGGCTGATCGGCGCCCATCGGATGCAGCACAGTGGTGGTGAATCCCTGCGGAAGTGAAGAGAATTCGATCTGATCGGTCATTCCCTGGTAGGTGCCGAGTGGGGTCTTCGCGGTGAACAGCTCGGGCGGGATGGCCGAGTGTTCCGCAGTGCTCCCCGCTGTGGTGGTAGCGAACTCCTTATCGAAGATCCCTAGGGAGATCAGCCAGAGACAGACGCGGGTGAGTGAGACCCGGACGCGGTACGAGCCGCCCTCGACGGCTCTGCGGCGGAGCGCCTGCAGGACCCCGACCGTGCCGAACCAGCCGACGATGTTGTCGACGATGGGCAGCATCGGTGGCTGCCTGGGCTCTTCGAGGGTGCCGCCGAGAGCGAAGATCCCGCTGACGCAAGCGCCGACCTCGTCGAATCCCGGGCGTGTCGCCCACGGCCCCTCGGCGCCGTGCAGCAGCACCTGCGCATGGATCAGACCCCGGTGGCCGACGGCGACTTCGTCGGCGGTCAGGCCGACCTGCTCCAGGTGGCCAGGGTGACGGTTGGAGAAGAAGACGTCCGTTTCCCGCAAGAGCTCGTCCAGCTTGGCACGATCCTCACCGATATCGGACAGGTACGCCGATCGCATGCCTACCTGTGTGTCCCAGTACATCGCCTCGACCTCGCTGTCGTCGGGGCGCCACACGTTCAGGACGTCGGCCCCGAACGATGCCAGGTCCCGGCCGATCCCGGCGCCGGCAATGACATGCCCCATTCCCAGGGCCCGGATGTCTTCCAGCGGCGTTGACGCACCGGCTGTCAGCGGCTGCGGGTCGCCGTCAGCGATCTTCTCGACGGAGATGAGTGGCATCTGCCGCAGCACCTGCTGGTACTGCTGTTCCTGGAAGAACTCCTCGGTCGATCGCACCTTGGCGATGACGATGCCAGCATCAGCGGCCGCCTCCTCGAGCTCATCGGCGTCCCGCCGCGCGATGGCCTCGTTGATCGACTTGTGGTTGTCCGCGCAGTCCAGGAACGTCAGGGCCTTCTGGTGCAGCCCCGGGTAGACATTGAGCGCGATCACGTGGCGCCCGTCCCGGGTAGCGCGGAAGAACGGCACTTCGAGGAACGGGTTGTACTTGTTCCACTTGAGCGACGGCGGCCGTCCGTTGACCTGTTCCCACCGCCCGTCCGCGAATCCGGAGAACCGCTGGAACGCCCTCCGGATGTCGATGGCGATGTCCTGGCCGCCGCCGCCGCGTTCGCGCCAGATCGCTGAAGCAGTAACACCCTTGGCGCCGAGCGCTATCGCAGACGCAGACGCGAAAAAGAACGGACTGGCGATCAACGGGTCGGCTCCGCCGTAGAAGCGCACGTTCGCACCAGCGTCCTTGACGCTGAGACCGACAGTGCTTAGCACGTCGTCGAGGACTGCGGTGAAGTCGAAGTCAGTAGAGGTGAGGGGGTTGTTGACGCTGTGCCTGATCTGGTCCGTGAGGCCTGACATTGCTGCTCCCTTGCCGTTGACGTTCATTGCTGGTCCTTTCGTATATGCGTCCGCGTTCGGTAAGGCAAATCTGGGCCCACCCGCCTCCGCGTAGCGCCGTGAATACACCTGGTCGATCCCTGGTCCCTAGCGACTAGGGGGTTGAGCACTCCTGGTTCTCAGACGTAAGGACCGGAGGCCGCCCTGACGACGGCTGGGAGGCCTACGTGGCAGTGGCAGCTCCCCCCGCGTGATGGGGTGGGCCCGGCCAGGTGGTACTCGTGTCCGGCTTGCCCGGCCTGATGATCTCCACAGCCAGGTAGTGAACCCTCTTGGTGGTGCGGATGCCGACCACGGCTGCTTTCCAACACACCTTATTTGCTGCTCACGGAAAAAGGCTGTCAGGTCCTCATGATACGGCAGGAGTGACCTCACAGTGATGGAGGAGCCTCCTCCGCTGTCTCATCCCAGGGCGATCACGCCGGCTGGGCATGAGCCGCGACACCGTGGGCAAGTACGCCCGCGCGCAGACACCCGAAAAGCTGATCGGGCCCAATCCCAGCAGCGGACGGGGACGTGGCCTGCTCGGCCCCCTCAAGCCGTACCTGCAGGCCCGCCACGACGAGGGCGTCACCGATACCGGAGTTCTGTTCGAGGAGATCTCAAGTGCGCAGCGCATAATACTTGGTCTTGGAGCCCCATCTCCGTTTGTTGATGGACTTAACCCGCGGGGTCTTAAGTTCTTTGTCCCAGCCCGTGACGATCATCGAATGGCCGATCACGCCGTTGTTAGTGTCGTCGAACATGATGATGTCGGCGTCCCTGGCGTCGTACGCATTCTTCAACACTGACGCCCGCCTCTTGGCGAATCGGTAAAGTGAGGTCGTATTGATAAATGTCAAACTAGCTTTTGAGGTGCACGGGGTTCCGTAGTACCAATACCGGTCAGAGTTGCGGTCACCGTAGACGTACCTCCAGCCACCCGCCTGCATCGCCTGCGACACGAAGTTTGCGCAGCCGTTCTCGCTGATGTAAACGAAATAGGTGTTACCCGGCTTGCGCCAGTACTTGTCGGCGTATGCGACGGCAGCCTTGTAGTTAAGCCCGGCGGCGGCCGCCTCGGTCGATCCATGTCCGATCGGAGTTTCTGAGTCTACGTTCTTGGCAGCCTCAACCGGATCAGTATCATCTTGGTCGATAGAAGAAGCGTCGGCTCTCTCAGCATTGGTGAGCGGGGCGACCTCGGGGGAGTCCTCGACCGGCGCGGGCACGTACTCCGACACCGGCTCGGTCATCGGCGGGATCGCGCCACCGTTTACCAGTTTTTGATCGGCGATGTACCAGGAGCCGTCACGAGGCTGAAGGATGAAGACCCGCTCAGCGGCGTAGGTGCTCGCCGGCAGTGAACTGCCCGCTGGTGGGGTGAGCGTGGTCGACTCGGTGACGCGCAGCGCCACGCCGTCCCCAGCCCTCTGCACACTGGCGTTAGTGAGCCGCACCGTGGCGTCGGCGTACTTGACGCCGTCCGCGGCCAGGATGCGCCGGGATTCCTCGATCTCCACCGTCGCCGAAACGTCCCTCTTGCTGATCGCCACCCACCGGTTGACCGCTGCACCCGGCTGCCGGCCGGTGAACACGGCTGCGCGCGATTCCAGGTAGCGTTGTGCCAGCGGCAAGACCTGCGCCAGTGTTCCCTGGTCTATATCAGTGGCGGGAGTCTTGGCCGTGGTCGGGGCCAAGGCATACCGCGTCTATGCCGACCGACTCACCGCCGCGGCGATTCTGACCGACCCGGCGCGGTGACGAGTAGTCCGGTCGGTGGCATGACGGCGCTGTTGGCCTGTTCCAGAGCGCTCAGGGGCGCACCCGAATGACGGTCTTGCCCTTGCGCCGCTCGGTCGGGTTAAGCGCAGGGACGGCGTCGTCGAGGGTCGCGACGGTTCCGATGTGCGTGCGAAGGCGCCCGTCCCGCACCCGGTCGACGATCTCCACCAGCTGACTCGGAACGGACTCGACGACGAAGTCAATCGCGAGGCCGCCGACAGGGCGAGCCTCAGCAGGCCCGACCACCGACACCAGCGTCCCGCCAGGCCGGATGATGCTCGCCGAGCGCCTTTGGATGTCACCGCCGATGACATCGAAGACTAGGTCGACCCTGCCGATGTCGTCGAGATCCTCGTGGTCGAGGCCGAGGAACTCGTTCGCGCCGAAGTCGAGCGCCGCCTGGCGGTCCGCCGCCCGCCCGGTACCGATGACGTAGGCGCCGAACTCCCGGGCGAGCTGCGTCACCACGGACCCGACCGCGCCGGCGGCGCCGTGTGCGAGGACGCTCTGCCCCGCCTGGAGACGACCGTGCTGGAACAGGCCCTGCCACGCGGTCAGGCCGGAGATCGGCAGGCTCGCACCCACCGTGAAGTCGACGTTCCCCGGCAGCGGCGCAAGGTTGCGTGCCTCCACGGCCGCGTACTCGGCCAGGGTTCCATCGCGGTGCCAGTCCGTGATCCCGAACACCCGCTGTCCCAGCGAGAATCCCGTCGTGCCGTAGCCGAGCGAGGAGACCACTCCGGCGAACTCGTGGCCGATGATCGCCTGGGCTCGATCGTGACCGGAGCGATCGACCCACGTCGAGGGCCACTCCCACTCCGCAGGGACGAAGCCCGACGCATGGACTTCAACGACGACGTCGTTGATCGCCGGCGTCGGCTCAGGCCGCTCCGCGAGTGTGATCCCGGCTGCTTCCGCGGCCTGATCCGTCGCGACGATTGCCTTCATGGGTACCTCCGTATATCTCGTGCTCGCCGGCTCGGTGCGCCGGTCTGTGACGGTGTGTGGTCCTCGTCGAGCTCATCTACACCAAGGGCGTCCACGCGACGAACAACGAGCGGCCCCGTCGCGCAGCAGGCATCAGCGGGTCACAGCTCAACCACTACTTCCCGACCAAGGAGAGCCTTGTCCTCGCGGTCATCGAGTGGCAGGCCGAGCGCGTCCTCACGTTCCATCGCAGTGAGCGGTTCACCCACTTTGAAAGCCTCGACTCGCTTCGGGAATGGGCGGGCTTCTACATCGCCTACGAGCACTCCTACCAGGAAGGCTGCAGCCTCGGCTCACTCGCCAGCGAGATCATCAAGACCGACCTTGACGTTCGCACGGAACTCGCGAACGCGTTCGAGCAGTGGAGAGACATCTTCCGAGATGGACTCGAACGGATGCAGAGGCTCGGCCGCATCAGCGCTGAGGCGGATCCCACTCGACTGGCCCATCTCCTGCTCTCCACCTACCAGGGCGGCATGCTCCTCGCCCAGGTCGCCCGCGACATCACGGGGTGCAGAAGTTTTTGGAAGGGACTGTAATCTCAACGGTGTAATTTTTGAGACTAGAGGGGCTCCTGTGACTGCTGTGACGATAGATGTCTCGGCCGAGCCGGTGGAGGCCTCGGATGACCAGCTGATCCGGCAGCTGGCCGCGCGGGCCCGGACCGAGGGCCTGAAGCTGACCGGGGACGGCGGGTTGCTGACCCGGCTGACCAAGGTGGTGGCCGGGGTCCGCCCTGGAAGACGAGATGGACGATCATCTCGGGTACGGCAAGCATGATCCGGCCGGCCGTAATGGCGGGAACTCGCGGAATGGGACCCGGCCGGAAACGGTGCTGACCGAGGCCGGGCCGATGGAGACCCGGGGTGCCCCGGGACCGGGAATCGAGTTTCGAGCCGGTGCTCGTGGCGAAGCGCCAGCGGCGGCTGTCCGGGATCGATGATCTGGTGATCTCCTTATCGGCGAAGGGGCTGACCCATGGGGAGATTTCCGCGCACCTGGCCGGGATCTACGGCGCCCAGGTGTCCAAGCAGACCATCACGACCATCACCGACCGGGTGGCAGAGGGGATGGCCGCGTGGCAGAACCGGCCCCTCGATGCGGTGTATCCGGTGATGTTCATCGACTGCGTGAACGCCCGAGATCCGGGACGGGAACGTGGCGAACCGCCCGATCTACGTCGCGCTCGCGGTCACCGTCGAGGGACACCGCGACATCCTGGGCCTGCGGGCCGGGGAGCACGGCGACGGGGAGGGAAGTACTGGATGCGGGTGCTCTCGGAGACCGGGAACCGGGGCACCCAGGACTGTCTGATCGTGGTCTGCGACGGCCTGAAGGGCCTCCCGAAGCGATCACGGCCGTCTGGCCGCAGACGATTGTGCAAACCTGTATCGCGCGTTTGTTGCGCGATTCGTTCAAATACGCCTCACGCAAGGACTACTCAGTGATCGCCGCCGACCTCAAGTTAGTCTACACCGCGCCCTCGGAGCAAGCCGCGCTGGACGCCTTCGCCGAGTTCAGCGAGAAATGGGAGCGCAAATATCCCGCGATCATCCGGCTCTGGACCAACGCGCAGGCCGGGTTCGTGCCCTTCCTGCGATTCGACACCGAGATCCGCAAGATCATCTGTACCACTAACGCGATCGAATCGATCAGCGCCCGGGGGCACTTCCCCACCGAGGCCGCCGCCCTCAAGTGCGTCTACCTCGCGATCATGAGCCTGGACCCCACCGGCAAAGGACAGCGACGCTGGTCCAACCGATGGAAAGCCGCCCTCAACGCCTTCGAGATCACCTCCGGCGGACGCCTGTCCGCCGCACCCAACGCATCGTAACCATACTGTGACAATCAGTTACACCGTTAACTTGATGTGATGAAGGAGCGGGGCCTCCGCTCCTCGTGACTCCCGGGGCATTCTCGGGGTGCTCACACCCACGATTTGAGGAGGCCCCTGTGAGTGAAGCCTATGCGGGTCAGCAGATCGTCGGGATGGATGTGCATCGGCGCCGGTCGGTGCTGGTGCGGATGACCGAGGCCGGGGAGCGGCTGGAGACGGTGCGGATCTCGAACGATCCGGAGTATCCGCGGGCGGTGATGGCCCGCGCCGGGGAGGCACCCGAGGTGGTGCTCGAGGCGACGTATGGGTGGTACTGGGCGGCGGACACGCTGGCCGGACTCGGCGCGAACGTGCACCTGGCGCATCCGCTGGGCGTGAAGATGTTCTCCTACCGGCGGGTCAAAAACGACGAGCGTGACGCCGCTGACCTGGCGGATTTACTGCGGATGGGCCGGTTGCCCAAGGCGTGGATCGCCCCGCCGGCAACCCGGGAGCTGCGGCAGCTGGTACGGCACAGGGCCAAGCTGGTCGCGCTGCGCTCCAGTGTGAAGTGCCAGGTGCACGCGGTGCTGGCCGGTGCCGGGGTGCCCGTGGCGAGGACTGATTTGTTTGGTTGTCGCCCTTGAGGGAGGTCGATGGGATGCCCCACCCTGCCCACCCAGTCCTTGCCGCAGCAGATCCTTTAGCTGGCCATCCCGAAGACCTGCCCGCCCGGCGAGGGCATGGCTTGGTTAAACCTCCTGCGTAATTAGGTGCACCGTGGTCGCTAGCGATGATCACTCAGAGCCCCAGCTTGGAAGGCTGTGCCCACTGCGCCGTCAGAGGCCTCGCCCCGTGGTCAGGCCGGGTCACAGCGAACCGCTATTGACCGTGGTTGACCGGTGTTAATGGCACGCTAATGACACACGCGGGGCTGGCTTGCCGCGGCACGTGGGGCGGGGCGCGGGTATCCCGTCGCGTCGGCGAGCCTGTCTCGAAGCGGGCAGGGGGCAAGGGGCAAGGGGCAAGGGGCAAGGTGGAGCACCGCATGCGATGAACGACCTTGCCCCCTGCCCCCGGGCTGCTACGCTCTCGGCGCGACGGGATACCCACACCCCTGGGACTCAACCACTATCCGGAGCCGGTCGTGGACCCCATCCCGGAGCGAGGCCCGCCGGAGGCACCTGTATTTGGTTGAGAGCTTGGGAACCCTCAAATGGCGCCCTGGGCCAGGCCTTGACCTGCGGGCAGTCGTGGTCAGGAGAGACCCCAGTTGACCGTGATTGACCCTGCTTGTGGCACGCGTGTGGCACGACCGCGTCGGGCCTGACCGCTGGCGTGCTGAGGTTGTGGGCCGTAACGCGCTGTAAGCAGGAAGGCAGCCCGATGCGCGGTCAGTGAGATTCTGACCGCCGTCGCCGTTGGTCTCCCATGAGTTCCCCTTTCGGGGCCTGTTCGCCGGAGAGTTGACGTCGTGCTGTCGGAGCAGTGTGCGATCGTGTGAACGTGGCTCAAGTGATCTCGCTACTGCACAGGCCTGTCTATACGTATCCACAGGTAGATCGGCTCCTCGGACTGACCTCGGGTACAGCCCGTCGCTGGATCAACGGCTACCGGCACGGTCGCCGGACCTATGAGCCGATCATCCGCCCAGAGTCACGGAACACGACGTGGGTCGCCTGGGGCGAGTACGTCGAAGCCAGGCTGTTAGCCAACTGGCGTGACGTGGATGAGTTGCCAATCCCGAAGCTTCGTCGGCTGGCTGAGTATCTCCGTCGCGAGTCTGGGGAAGAATTTCCGCTGGCAACCTACGCCATGTTAATGCGCCCTGAGGGCAAAACCATGGTTTGGCGGGCGCAAAAGTTCGCCGATCTCCCGGAGGATCTTGCGGTGGAGGTGGCCAGCGGTCAGATTGTCTGGACTCCGGTAGTCGAGCGGCTCGTGGAGGCGGCTGACTTTGGGCCGGATACCACACCACAAGGTCGGCAGATGGTCACTGAACTTGCGGCCGATGACGACTTCCCGTTAATCACGCTTGATGTTCGTCGTCGCGGTGGGCAGCCTGTGATCAAGAATCGGAATGTTCGAGCTTCGACAATCGCAGAGCTCGTGGCCGCAGGTGAGTCACGCGTGGACATCGCAGATTGGTACGACCTCACGGCGGAACAGATCGATCAAGCTGTGGGTTACTATCGACGCCACCCGAGGATAGCGTGACAAGGCAGCGCGTACCGAGCCTCGCCCAGGCACGTTTTTTCGTTGACGAAGACCTCAGCGGGTTGGGGGTTGCGCTCATGCGGTTGCGGCGTGATGTCATTGTTGGAGGCCGTGCTCCGGCGATAGAGGTTGCGCCAAAGGACGACCCCGACTGGATTCCAGTTATAGCCGCCCGCAGCTGGGTGGCGATCACTAATGATCGACACATTCGCACACGGCCCGGCGAAGCGGACCGGGCAAGGGACACCGGCCTTCTGTGTGTTTGCCTTAGGCCCGCAGTCAAGGATGCCACGCCTTGGGATTTCATGATGGTTCTAGCTCGTCACTGGCAGCGCGTGGAGGAGCTTGTCGGCCGGAAGGGTCCAGCGTGGCTGGAGCTTCGGGATGATAGAGCTCGCGAGCTGCCATATCAGCCGGGACTGCCACCGCGGCTGCCGCCGAGACGATAAAAGTTCGCCTTCCGGCCGCAGAGCGAAGAAAATAGCTACTTAGTCGCATGATAGCGGACTTACCAGAAAGGGGAAATTACAGAACAAAGCCTCATTGTTGGCTTTCACAGCGGAGCGGGTGACGGGAATCGGACCCGCGTCTAGAGCTTGGGAATCTCACTACTGCACCAGGTGATACGTGATGGCCTGCGGATCGCCTGCACCCTGACGTACCAGGAGTGGCCACCATTGGCCCCTCCTTAACAGCACGCAGACAGCATGACGGTGGGTGATCTTGACGCATCCGAGGCAAAGGCATCCAGTCGCGTTGGCAGAACTCATCCCACAGCGCAGGGCCGGCGATTGTGATGGGCGCCGGTCCCTCATCCATCTGGAAGCGTCGTCATGCACGCACAGTGAGCTTCTGTTTGCGAGGGTCCGATGGTCCCCGTGGGGCAGATTGAGGATGACCTTGGCTAGCAGGTGCCCGAGACGATGAGCGATGGATCGCAGCTGTGTGTCTACAGGTCGCGCGGGTAATGTATGTTGCATGACCGAGCTCATTGGGACTAACACTGGCGAGTCGAAGACTCTCAGTGAAGGTGAGTCCTAC
>DASTBN010000196.1:0-7344 GCA_035712045.1 Pseudonocardiaceae bacterium | reverse complement strand
GTGAGGATCTGAGAGTCAGTGATCGCGTCGAGCAGGCCGCCGGATTCGTCACGGGCCCGTATCGCGCCGTCCCAGGAGGCTGGGCAGCCGATCTGGATGGCGGTGGCGATGGTATGCGGCTCCCGCACGGGTGCTCCGTGGACCAGCGGCGCGGCGCCGGCGGCCTGGAAGCCGAACATCCTCGGCCGGGCGCGGACCAGGCCGTCGTCATGGTATTCGGTGTAACCCAGCCAGTAGGCGGTGATGTTGCCGGCGTTGCCGACGGGCAGGCAGTGCACGTCCGGGGCCTGGCCGAGCGCGTCGCAGATTTCGAACGCCGCGCTCTTCTGGCCTTCCAGGCGTACCGGGTTCACGGAATTGACCAGCGTGGTGACCGGGTAGTCGGCAGCGGTCTTGCGGGCTAGTTCCAGGCAGTCATCGAAGTTTCCCTCCACCGCCAGGATTTGGGCTCCGTAGGCGGTGGCCTGGGCGAGCTTGCCCAGCGCGATCTTGCCCCGGGGCACCAGCACCGCGCAGGGGATCCCGGCCCGCGCAGCGTAGGCGGCGGCGGAGGCGGCGGTGTTGCCGGTTGAGGCGCACAGCACGGCCTGCGCGCCCCGGGCCAGCGCGTCGGTGATCGCCAGGGTCATCCCCCGGTCTTTGAAGGAACCGGTGGGGTTGGCGCCCTCGACTTTGAGCAGCACCTCGCACCCGGTGCGCTGGGACAGCGTGGGAGCGGGCAGCAGCGGGGTACCGCCTTCGTGCAGGGTGACCACCCGGGCGCCCGGTGCGACCCGGATCCGGTCCTGGTAGGCCTCGATCACCCCGGGCCAGCAGCGGCCCGCCAGGAGCGGCTTCACGTCACCTCACCTTCCACTCGCATCACACTGACCACCTCGCGGACCACATCGAGGCCAGCGAGTTTGTCCACGGTAGAGCGCAGCGCGGCGTCCGGGGCCGAGTGGGTGACGATCACCAGGTTGGCCCAGACCGGCGTGTCGCCTGGGGTGCGGCCAGTCTGGCGGACCGCCATGATGGACACCTCGTGCGCGGCGAAGATCTGCGCGACCTGCGCGAGCACGCCGGGCTGGTCCAGTACCTCAAGGCTGATGTGGTAACTGGTGGGGGTGTCGGCCATCGGGCGGATCGGCAGGTCGGCGTAGGCGGATTCGCGCGGGCCGTAGCCACCGGCCACCCGGTTACGGGCGACGGCCACCAGATCACCCAGGACCGCGCTGGCGGTCGGCGCTCCCCCGGCGCCCTGGCCGTAGAACATCAGCGCGCCCGCCGCGTCCGCCTCGACGAACACCGCGTTGAACGCCCCGCTGACCGAGGCCAGCGGGTGCGAGCGAGGGATCATGGCCGGGTACACCCGGGCGGAGACGGCCTCAGCGTCGTTGGTGCCAGCCGCATCAATCACACGCTCGCAGATCGCCAGCAGCTTCACCGTGCGGCCGAGTTCCCGGGCGGCCTGGAAGTCTGCGGCGGATACCTCGGTGATGCCCTCGCGGTAGACGTCGGCGCTGGTCACCCGGGTGTGAAAGGCCAGCGAGGCCAGAATGGCCGCTTTGGACGCGGCATCGTAGCCATCCACATCGGCGCTCGGGTCGGCCTCGGCGTAACCCAGGCGGCTGGCCTCCTCCAGGGTCTCGGCGTACCCGGCGCCGGAGGAATCCATGGCGGAGAGGATGAAGTTGGTGGTGCCGTTGACGATGCCGGTGACCCGGGTGATCCGGTCCCCGGCGAGGGATTCCCGCAGCGGGCGCAGCAGCGGGATCGCCCCGGCGACCGCCGCCTCGAAGTACAGGTCGGCACCGGCGGCGTCGGCGGCGGCGTAGAGCTCGGGCCCGTGCTCGGCGAGCAGCGCCTTGTTCGCGGTCACCACGCCCCGGCCGACTCGCAGCGCGGCCAGCAGCAGAGACCGGGCGGGCTCGATCCCGCCGATGACCTCCACCACAACGTCCACGCCGTCCCGCCTGATCAGCTCGGCGGCGTCGGTGGTGAGCAGCTCCGCGGGCACCTCAGGATGCCGCCGAGGGCGCCGCACCGCGACCCCGGCCAGCCGCACAGAAGCGCCGACCCGCGCGGCGAGCTCACCCGCCTGCTCGGTGAGCAGCCGCAGCACCTCCCGGCCGACCGTGCCGCAGCCCAGCAGCGCCACCCCGATGGGCCGTCCCCCGATAGGCCTGCTCACGGGACCTCCAGAGCCAGCAGGTCAGCCAGCGTCTCCCGGCGCAGCAGCAGCCGGTGGGTGCCATCCCGCACGGCGACCACAGCCGGGCGGGGCAGCAGGTTGTACCGGCTGGACATGGCGTAGCAGTACGCGCCCGTGCCGGCCACGGCGAGCAGGTCACCGGGTGTGAGATCGCCGGGCAGCCAGCAGTCCCGGACCACGACGTCACCGGACTCACAGTGCTTACCCACCACCCGGGACAGCACGGCGGGTGCCTGGGAGCACCGGGAGACCAGGCGGCAGTCATACCTCGCGTCATAGAGCGCGGTGCGAATGTTGTCGCTCATCCCGCCGTCCACTGAGACGTAGCGCCGCTGGGCCGAGGCCGCCACCGTGACTTCCTTGATGGTGCCCACCTGGTAAAGGGTTATCGTGCCAGGCCCGGCGATCGCCCGGCCGGGCTCCACGACCAGCTCCGGAACGGACAAGCCGACGGCCCGGCACCGGGTGTCCACCACGGTCCGCAAATGCCCGGCCAGCATGGCCGGTCCCGGCGGGTCATCCTCGGCGGTGTAAGCGATGCCCAGCCCGCCACCGAGATCCAGCGTGGTGAGCCCGGCGAAGGTCTCAGGCCCGTGCTCATCCCGGATCGCGGCCAGCAGCCCAACCATCCGGTGGGCGGCGAGCTCGAACCCGTCGGCGTCGAAGATCTGCGAGCCGATGTGGCTGTGCAGGCCCACCAGGCGCAGCCCGGGCAGTTTGAGCACTCTCCGGACAGCTTCTTCGGCGTCGCCCGCCGCGAGGGAGAACCCAAACTTCTGATCTTCATGCGCGGTGGCGATGAACTCGTGGGTGTGCGCCTCGATACCGACGGTCGCCCGGATCAGCACCGGCTGTGTCACGCCACGGCGGCGGGCGATGTCATTCAGCCGGGTGATCTCGGTGAAGGAGTCGAGCACCACCGCACCGACCCCAGCGCTGACCGCAGCGCCCAGCTCGTCAGCGGACTTGTTGTTGCCATGCATCGCGATCCGGTGCGCGGGGAAACCGGCGCGCAGCACGAGCGCGAGCTCGGGGCCGGAACAGACATCCAGGCTCAAGCCTTGCTCAGCCACCCAGCGGACGATCTCGGAGCACAGGAACGCCTTGCTGGCGTAGTGCACCCGGTGCGGGGCGCCGAAAGCGGCGGCGTGCTCCGCGCAGCGGGCCTTGAAGTCTGCCTCGTCGATGACGAACAACGGCGTGCCATAGGTGTGCGCGAGCTCGCCAAGGCCGACCCCAGCCAGGCGTACCCCGCCGTCCTCATCCCGGTGCGCGCCACGGGGCCACACCCCGGGATGCAGTGCGTGGAGTTCAGCGGGACTGGCCGGGGGCGGGGCCGGGGTGGCGGAGGGCGCCAGCACGTCGGCGTGGCGCGGCCCGGCCGGATGGGCCCTCACATCCGCTCCGGTGCGCTGAGCCCGAGCAGGCCCAGGCCGTTGGCCAGGACCTGCCGGGCCGCCGCGCACAGCGCCAGCCGGGCGGTGTGCTGGGGTCCCGGTGGCTCATCGCCTCTGGGCAGTACCCGCTCGAAGAACAGGGAGCAGGCGCCGACGAGGTCATCCAGGTATCGGGCGACGCGCTGCGGCTCGCCCAGCTGGGCGGCCACACTCACGATCCGGGGAAACTCGCCAAGGGCAGCGATCAACTCACTCTCCCGCTCATGATCCAGCAGCTCGAGCTGAGGGTTCTCCGCGCTAATCCCGAGATCGGCGGCGTTGCGAGCCAGCGACGCCAGCCTGCTGTGCGCGTATCGCGCGAACGACAGCGGTTCCCCGCTCGTCCACGCGGGGCTCGTCCACGTGGGCGCGGGCGGGCCGATGGTCGCGACTCCGAAGTGCTCCCCCGCCGCGAGTACCCGTGCGACGATCTCGCCCCGGGCGCGCGCCTCCAGCCGGAGATTAAGGAAGCCGGCGCCAGCGACCTCGGCGGAGCGCACCCCGGGATGCCGCGCCAGCTCATCCGCCAGCCAGCTGGCGAGTCGCCGGGGCGCGATCCCGGCCGCTTTGCCGGTCCGCAAGGCCACACTGGTGGAGTAGTCACCGTAAGCGCGATCGCGCGGGCGGGCCAGCGCCACCCGCTCCGCCAGCGCGCCCGGGTCCAGGCCGTGGTCCCTCAGCACGTCAGCGGCGACGGATCGGACGAGGTCTTCGAGCGCGGCGGGCGTCACCTCTGCGAGTCTAGGGAGGCGCCGCCCTCGCGTGGTGCACCAGCTCGACCGCCCGGGTTCACCCTCGCTTGGCCAGGGGTCCCTACACTGGCGCCGCAGTCGGGCAGTAGACCCGAATGCGATCCGGCGAATGAGTGATCACTGCTGAGTGAGGGCTGGGCCAGGCATGCCAAGCGGCAAGAGCAGCAAGACGGTACGCACCGCCCGTCCAGTCGTCACGGCGGCCAAGCCCAAACCGTGGGGGACGATCGCCGCAGTGGCCGCCATCGTGGTGTTCGCGGCCGTCATCGGCGGCGTCTTGTACGTCCGGTACGAGGACACGCGGAGCTTCAAGCCCACCGCCGAGGTCCAGGATCCTTCGACCCGGATACCGGGCATCGTGATCCAGGACTACAGCAAACTCGGCCGCGGGCATATCGAAGCGGACAAGCGGGTGGCCTACGACCACAACCCGCCCTTCGGCGGCCCGCACGATGGCACCTGGGCGGCCTGCAACGGAATCGTCTATACGACACCTGTACGCAACGAGAACATGGTGCACGCTCTGGAGCACGGCGCCGTGTGGATCGCGTACAACCCGGACAAGATCAAAGACCAGGGGCTGCAGTCGCTGCGGGATCGGGTCCAGGGCTCAAACTACTTAATGCTCTCCCCTTACCCCGGCCTGGACGCGCCGATCTCGCTGCAGTCATGGGGACACCAGCTGAAGCTGACCGACCCAGCGGATCGGCGGATCGACCACTTCATCCAGGCGCTGCGGCTCAACCAGTACACATATCCCGAGATCGGGGCCAGTTGTGAGGTGCTCCCGGGCCTATTCGACCCAGCCAAGCCACCGCCGTTCGTGGCCACGCCGCCCGGTCCAGACGCGATACCGCTGACCTACGCTGGTGGCCGTGGCACGGCGCCCGGTGCGGGGGCGACACCGACCATACCCGCGCCCGCGCCGCCCAGCGCACCGGCGGGTGGGTGAGTCCTGTGGTTCAGGCGGCTGTCCCGGGCGGGCTCGATGCCGTCACCAGGCCGGTTCGGTGGGTCCGGGTGGTGCTGGCCAGCATCGCGGTGATCGCCGTGCTGTTCGCCGGGGGGGCGCTCAGCCTCCTGGTAAGAGGAGCGTCCGAGCCCGAAGGCGGCACAGTGGACGTCGGATTCGCTCAGGACATGTCGGTGCACCACCGGCAGGCGGTACTGATGGCGGAGCTGGCGCGGGAGCAGTCCACCAGTCCGGAGATCCGGTTACTCGCCTTTGACATCGAGACCAACCAGCTTGAGCAGATCGGCCAGATGCAGGGCTGGCTGAGCCTGTGGAACGCTCCGGCGCTGCCCAGCGGCCGGTTCATGACCTGGATGCCTGGGGAATCGATGCCCGGGATGAGCGGGATGGCGCACAGCGGCGAGTCCGGCACCGCGGGGGTGGCGATGATGCCGGGGATGGCCTCGCCCGCTGATCTGGACCAGCTCCGGGAAGCCAAAGGAGCACAGTTCGATGTGCTGTTCTTACAGCTGATGCTCCGGCACCATCAGGGTGGGGCACCGATGGCTCACTACACCGCCCAGCATGGTGAGATCGCCCAGGTGCGCAACCTGGCCGATAAGATGGCCACCTCTCAGGGCGCCGAGAGCGAGACCATGACCCAGATGCTCGCCCAGCGCGGCGCCCAGCCGCTCCCGCCGCCGCGCTAGGCACCTACCGCGTTGGGCTGGACCGGTCGGTAGAGGTAGGCTCTGCGACGGTAGTCAGGCCGCAGGCCCCCGTAGCTCAGGGGATAGAGCACCGCCCTCCGGAGGCGGGAGCGCAGGTTCGAATCCTGCCGGGGGCACCACGCGTTGACCAGCGCAGAACGGCCCCTGACCTGCAATGATAGGTCGGGGGCTGTTCTTGTTGTGTCCGGCTGCGTCCGGTGCTCAACGGCGGTTGGCGGGTGTTCACGCCCAATACGCGCCCAAGTCTGGGGCCACGTTGGCGGTGCCTGAGTGCCCCCGTACTCGCCGACGGCGGTCCGATCATGGTCGTCGATTCACTCCCCGCGTAGACCTTGGGTGGAGCCCTTCGAGGCGTGGCCCCTCTAATCGGCAGCAGGGCTGCCGCTGCTCCGCCCGATTGAACCACGTTGGCAGACGCGCGCGGCGTGAGTCGTACACAGAGGACTCCGCGTCGAAAGTGACAAGCGAGCACCCGTGGTGAAGCTGTTCGCCGTGAGAAACCTGGCGATCGGAGCCCACCGCCTCGCCGGCCGACGCGACATCAACGAAGCAAGCCGATCAGCAGCCCGCTTCATGGACCGCCCCTTCAAGATCCTTAAACTCATTCCCACATGACGATCTTGAAATGACCCTGCCACCGAACTTGATGACAGGATCGGGGACGAGGAAGGCCGCCAGGAGATCCGGGAGTTCTTCTTCGCTCACACACTGATCAAATGCGCTTGCCGCAAGATTCCAGCCACTGCTGTGTGGTAGTGCCCGGCGTTCCGCTCAGCATGCCGAGGCGTACGCTATACTCACTGTTCACCATGTCTCGCAGCGTAGGTGCCTCACTACAGTACGCGCCTTCGACCGTTGAAAGCCCTGCGTTAGCTTCGTCTCTGTGCTGTAACTTAGGAAGTCCGGCGACTAGGCGCATCCGCACGCCGGAGGGGTGGTCTCAAGTGGTGGGCGCGACACCGGCTTGACCTGGAACCCTCACGAGGACTCGCATCGCGCTTTGCGGGCAGGCTAGGGGCCGTGCCCGATGCCCGGGCCAGCTTACGAGCCCTCGCCAGCGCGCTACGCACTGCCCGGACCGTCGAACAAGCCGACGGAGAGTGGGGAAACCTAGCCGGGCGGGCCGATCGCTTAAGGCGACAATGCCATCACCGGCGAGTTTGCCGCCTCACGATGCGCAAGCCCTCGTACTCGGCGAAGTCGCCGAAGTCCTTGACATTGAGCGTGGCCAGCGGCAGATCGTAGACAAGGCAACACGCCGCGATCCAGCTATCGTTCT
>DASTBN010000195.1:0-2192 GCA_035712045.1 Pseudonocardiaceae bacterium | reverse complement strand
AGGAGTGATCAGGATCAGCGCGGACAGGTGCCCAGAATGCCCGGCTGGCCTGCGGCCGCGACGCTGGCCCCCGGTTCGTATGGATTTGATAACTGCACGTCACGGCCATTCCAAAGCCATTACCTCTGTTAGTAAGATCTTCGCCAAGCCGGCCGGGCAGCGCACTGCCCCCCTACCCGCGTCGCACGCCTAGTGTGAAGGGAGCCGCAGATGAGCGTTAACTCTGGTGCCACGGAGGAACGCACCCGAATGGGGGCGAGAGGCCGGGCCGCACTGTGGCGGCTGGCCGGGCCCTGGTGGCTGTTCCTGGTGACCGGCATCGCGTGGCTGATCATCTCCGTGATGGTGCTGCGGTTCACCACCGCCTCGGTCACGACCGTGGGTGTCCTGCTGGGTGTGCTGTTCCTGCTCGGCGCGTTCAACGAATTCATGATCGCCGGAGTCCGCCACAGCTGGCGGTGGGCGCACATCCTGCTTGGCATCCTGTTCGTGGTGGGGGCGATCTGGGCATTCGCCCGCCCGTTCGACGCCTTCTGGTCACTTGCCTCCGTGCTGGGACTGCTGCTCATCTTCAAGGGCACCCTGGACCTCATCACCTCCATCGCCACCAAGGACATCAACAGCACCTGGTGGCTCGGCCTGGTCGTGGGCATCCTGGAGCTCTTGCTCGGCTTCTGGGTCTCGCAGCAGCGGTTCCCCGCACGCGGAGCACTCCTGCTGCTGTGGGTAGGGTTCTTCGCCTTGTTCCGGGGCATCTCTGAGATCTTCATAGCGTTCGAGGTCCGGAGCCGCCAGCGCGCCTAGCCGGCCACACCGAAGCATCGCCCTGCGCCCAGCCGCGGCCGGCGACGTGGTCGAAGTCGCCACCGCCAAGCCCGGGACGGCACCGGCAGCCGGGTGGATTTCGCAAAACCCCCGACAGCGTCCCGTAGAGACGGCCAGCCTTATAAGCAGTGCCCTGGCCCGGGTCTGATGCATCCCGCTCCCGGGCCGGGGCACCCGGAACCCTGGACTGTCTCATCGTTCAGCGTTATCGTTGCACTGCGGTTGTCGAACCAGCCGGGGTCTTGTGCGTACCTGGCTCGCGTTCCAACCTCTCGTCGCGAGATTTCCCATCCAGGTCGTTCTTGCCCCACACCGGTGTTCGCCTGGTGGGCCTTCCGGGTTCGAGGTGACCGCTCCCAGGCGAACGCGGCCCGCGCCGCGCTGCCCCCGTCGCCGCGCGGGCCGCTCGACCGCCCACCTTGCCCATTGCCAGCGATCAGGCTGGCCACGGCCCGGACGGCGGAGGCGGCCAATGACCCATGCGGCCCTGATGAATGCGGCCTTGCTCCTCTTCCTGGTGTTTGTGACGTTGCTGTTGGCCATGTTCATCGGCGCAGTGATCGCGGCGCCTTCGGCGCCTGCCGATTCCAGCACGCCGGTGCCCGAAACGCCCGGTCCGTCGGCGCTCGAACCGGCCGCGTTGCCGGTGCCCGAAATGCCCGGTCCGCCCTCGCCGTTGCCGCGTCGGCGGCCACTGGCCACCGCGTCTGCGGCGGGCGTCGCGAGCTGGTCCGCCAATGCGGATGCGGATGGCCATGCCGGTGCCCCCATGCCGATCTACAGTGCGGTCCTCCGGCCGGAAGTGTCCGGCGGGCCGCCATGGGGACCGGCACCCAAGCCGCCCGGCTCTGACTCCTGGGCATCCGAGAACCCGCCCGGATGGCAGCGATGGCCGGAGGACAGGCCGGTGTCCCCGGGTGGCGTACAGCCCGCCAACGGCCCAAGAGGGCCCCGTGAGCGCAGGCACACGGGCCAGCACCGGGGCGGCGGGCGAGTCGGCCTGTAGGCCGCCAAGAGGCATCCACCCGGGCAACCACACGCGGCCGGTGTGTATCACGGGCGGCATTGACCGCGTCGCCAAACGTGTCTGGCAGGGGGTCTGGTGCACCCCACCGCTCCCCGGGCCGGGGCATGTCAATGTCTGGACCATTGATCATCGTGGGGTTATCGTTGGGCGGCGGTTGTCGAATCAGCCGGGGCCTTTGCGCGTGCCCGGCTCGTGTTCGACTTCCTCCGCGAGTGCCCACGGGCTTGCGCTGGGCCCCGGCCGATGGCCGTCTGGTGGGCAGTTCGCAGGACCCGATGCCCCTAGGCGGACGCGGCCCGCGCCGTGTGCCCCCAAGCGCCGCGCGGGCCGCCCAGCCGGT
>DASTBN010000194.1:0-4867 GCA_035712045.1 Pseudonocardiaceae bacterium | reverse complement strand
GTGACCCTCACCGCCAGCCGCCGCTGACTACTCGCCCAACCGGTAACGCCGCTATCACCGAGCTCGACCCGAGCGCTGCGCTGGCCGGGACCGGCAGCTCCGGTGCGGAACTCGATGACCTGAGAGACGAGCCCCACCGATCATTCCCGATTAGACATGCTCCGTTCACCGGATGTTCCGGTTGGTCTGCGACCCTTCGGCGTATCGGCCCCTCTCGACGAAAAGGGCGAAATGGACGTGATCGTCCTGGTCGTGATCATCACGGCCCTAGCGTTCGACTTCACCAACGGCTTCCACGACACTGCCAACGCCATGGCGACGTCGATCGCCACGGGGGCGCTCAAACCCAAGGCCGCAGTGGCCATCTCGGGTGTGCTCAACCTCGTCGGCGCCTTCCTGTCGGTCGCGGTCGCCAAGACGATCTCCAGCGGACTGGTCGACGAGACCAAGATCACTCCTGCTGTGATCTTCGGCGGGCTGATAGGGGCCATCGTGTGGAATTTGCTGACCTGGTTCCTGGGGCTGCCCTCCAGCTCGTCACACGCACTGTTCGGCGGCCTGATCGGGGCCACCTGGGTGGCGGCGGGCGCGAACGCCGTGTATTTCGGCACGGTGGTGTCGAAGATCCTGGTCCCCGCGGTGCTGGCGCCGATCGTCGCCGGTGTGGTGGCCATGGTCGGTACCTACCTCGCCTACCTGATCACCAAGAGAGCCGCGCACGACACCGTGGGCCGCGGTTTCAAGACCGGCCAGGTGGTGTCGGCCTCGATGGTCTCCCTGGCGCACGGCACCAACGACGCGCAGAAGACGATGGGCATCATCACGCTGACGCTGGTCGCCGCTGGCACCCTGCCACCAGGCTCGGCGCCGCCGTTCTGGGTGATCCTTTCCGCAGGACTGGCCATCGCTCTGGGCACCTACATCGGCGGCTGGCGGATCATCAGGACCCTGGGCAAGCGGATCACCGAGATCGAGACACCGCAGGGATTCGCCGCCGAGACCAGCAGCACCGCCGTCATCCTGATCTCCTCCAAGCTGGGGTTCCCGCTATCGACCACCCAGGTCTGCTCGGGCGCGATCTTCGGCGCTGGCGCCGGCCGCAAGCTGGCTGCGGTGCGCTGGGGCCTGGCTGGCCAGATGGTGATCGCCTGGTTGCTGACGCTGCCCGCAGCGGCCATCGTCGGCGCCGTCGCCGGCCGGGTAGCCGAGACCGGAACGCTGGGTACCGTGGTCGTCGCGATCGCCGGGGTGGCTATCGCCGGCGGGATCTACGCCCTGTCCCGGCGTGAGCCGGTGGGCGCGCACAACGTCAACGAGGTTCCGGCGGGCCCGCCGCAGACCGCCACCGCGATAAGCGCCTGAGGCTGAGGAGACATCCACGGTGAGCGTCACTATCGACTGGGGAGCCCTCGGCGTGGTGTTCCTCGCCTCGTTCGGGGCGGCCGTTGGTGTGATCGTCCTGTTCTCCCTCGGTATCAGCACACTCGCCATCCAGGCCGCAGGGCAGGACACGGCACCCGGTGGGGGACCCGCCCGACCCCCGTGGGCGTGGCCTGTGAGTATGCTCTGCTTCCTCGCCTGCGGCCTGGTAGTGGCCTACGGCCTCTACCTGATCATCATCAAGTGAGGCGTCCGCTGCGGGTGTGGACTCGTTGCTGATCAAGGTCTAGCCCGACGGACGGTGGATAGGCGCATGCTTGACGCGCTCGGGGTGCCCAACCTCACACGTGGTTCGCTGTTCGATCCCGACTTCGCTGGGCCGCTGGGCCGGTCATGATCGAACAGCAGCGATTCGCCGTTGAGCCGTGGACGGTGCGTGAGATCGGGCTGGACCTCGCCGCCCTGGGCCAGACGGAGTCGGTGTTCGCGCTGGCCAACGGGCACATCGGGTTGCGCGGCAACCTGGATGAGGGTGATCCGCACGCGCTGCCCGGCAGCTACCTCAACTCGTTCTACGAGCTGCGGCCGCTGCCCTACGCCGAAGGCGGCTACGGCTATCCCGAGTCCGGCCAGACGATCATCAACGTGACCAACGGCAAGCTCATCCGGCTGCTCGTGGATGACGAGCCGCTGGACGTGCGCTACGGCGAGTTGCGCTCGCACGAACGCACCCTGGATCTGCGGGCCGGCACGCTCAGCCGCCGCATGGAGTGGGTCTCCCCCGCTGGCAAGGCGGTGCGGGTGGCCTCCCAGCGGCTGGTGTCGCTGGTCCAGCGCGCCGTGGTCGCGATCAACTACGACGTCGAGCCGGTGGACGACCCGGTACTGCTGGTCCTGCAGTCCGAGCTGTTCGCCAACGAGCAGCTACCCCCCGCCGCTGATGACCCGCGGGTGGCCGCCGCGTTATCGGAGCCGCTGGTCGCCGAGCAGTTCCGGTGCAATGACACCGGCGCCACGCTGATGCACCACACCCGCCATTCCGGGCTGCGCATGGCAGCGGCGATGGACCACGAGGTGATCGGCCCCTCGCGCACGGAGTTCCACTCCTCGGCTACCGAGCACGTCGCACGCACCACGGTGATCTGCAGGCTGGAACCCGGTCAGCGGTTGCGGGTGGTGAAATACCTGGCCTACGGCTGGTCCTCGCAGCGATCGTTCCCCGCGCTCAACGACCAGGTCCGCGCGGCGCTGGCGGCGGCGCGCTACACCGGCTGGAACGGGCTCACCACCGAGCAGCGCCGCTACCTCGACGACTTCTGGGCCTCGGCCGACGTGGAGGTCGACGGTAACGCACAGTTACAGCAAGCGGTCCGGTTCGCGTCCTTCCACGTCCTGCAGGCCGGGGCGCGAGCCGAGAAACGGGGAATCGCGGCCAAGGGACTGACCGGCCCGGGGTATGACGGCCACACCTTCTGGGACAGTGAAACCTTCGTCCTGCCCATGCTCAGCCATACGGTGCCCGATGCCGCCGCTGACGTGCTGCGCTGGCGCCAGATGACTCTCCCGCTGGCCATCGAGCGCGCTACGCAGCTCGGCCTGGCTGGCGCGGCGTTTCCCTGGCGCACCATCCGCGGTCAGGAATGCTCGGGTTACTGGCCAGCCGGCACCGCAGCCTTCCACGTCAACGCCGACATCGCTGACGCGGCGATCCGCCAGGTCACGGCCACCGGCGATGCGGACTTCGAGCGCGATGTCGCCCTTGCGCTGCTGGTGCACACCGCGCGGCTGTGGCGCTCGCTGGGACACCACGACCGGGTGGGCCGGTTCCGCATCGACGGGGTGACCGGCCCGGACGAGTACAGTTCGATCGCCGACAATAACGTCTACACCAATGTGATGGCGCAGCGGAATCTGCGCGCGGCGGCTGATGTCGCCGGGCGATACCCAGAGCAGGCCGCCGCCCTCGGCGTCGATTCGGAGGAAGCCGCGTCCTGGCGCGACGCGGCGGCCAAGATGGTGATTCCTTACGACGAGAACCTCGGCGTGCACCCCCAGGCGGAGGGCTTCACCGAACACGCGATCTGGGACTTCGTCGGCACCCCGCCGGAGAAGTACCCGCTGCTGCTGCACTTCCCGTACTTCGATCTGTACCGCAAGCAGGTGGTGAAGCAGGCCGATCTGGTGCTGGCGATGCACCTGTGCCCGGAGGCGTTCACCGCCGAGCAGAAGGCCCGCAACTTCGCCTATTACGAGCGGATCACCGTCCGCGACTCGTCGCTGTCAGCGGCCACCCAGGCGGTGCTCGCGGCCGAGACCGGTCACCTTGAGCTGGCCTATGACTACCTCTACGAGACCGCGCTGGTGGACCTGGCCGACCTGGCTCACAACACCGACCAGGGCCTGCACATCGCGGCACTGGCCGGTTCCTGGTCCGCCTTGGTGGCGGGATTCGGCGGGCTGCGCCATCTCGACGACGGTGGCCTGGCCTTCGCCCCCCGGTTGCCCGGGGCGCTGACCAGGATCACCTTCCGGCTGCGCTGGCGGGGGCGGCGCTTGCGGGTGCAGATCACCGCCGGGCAAGCTGAGTACCGGCTGCTGGAGGGGATCGAGCTGGAGCTGAGCCACTACGGGCAGCGCGTGACGATCAAGGCGGATTCGCCGCAGGTGGTGCCGATCCCGCCGCCGCCGCCGGTGGATCCGCTGACTCAGCCCGCGGGACGGGAGCCACTGGCCCGCCGGATCCGCGACGCCGCCAGCTAACACACCGCGAGTCGGCCGGGCGTGGCCTTCGGGTCCCGCCAGCCACCAGGGTCTGGCCGCCGCCGCTGGATAGTCAGCCCAGAGTTCGCCGTCTGCGGTGAAGGTTTTCGCCACATGTGTCACCCCAGCTCAGCACCCACCGGCGATGCGAGTGATCACCCGACCCAAGGTCAAACTAGCCAGGAAACTCGGGCTAGGTGACCGACCGTCGTGTCGGTTTGGTCGGCTGGCCACCATCTGGGCTGCCGGTGGTCAGTGGTCGAGGGCCGCTGTTAGGCGAGCGTCCAAGCTGGCCAGGGCATCGGTGGTGATCGTGGCGAGGTGTTTGGTGAGCAGGCCGCGCCGTACGGCCATCAAGCCGGCGGCGGCATCAAGCCATACCGGCGTGTCGTCGAGGGTGACGGAGACCGTGAGCACGTGCCCAGGGTCAGTGTGGATGACCTGGACCCCGTACAGCACACGGTAGGCGTCATTGTCGATCACGGCTTGCGCGGACACCAGCACGACCACGCGTTCCCGCATCCCACCGACCTGGTAGCGCCAGATTTCACCCCGCAGCACGCCGCTCCCATCCGTCTTGGTCGAGGTGTTCCGCCCGCTCGGCAAGATCGAGGTCAGCGGTGGCCTGGTCTTCGTCCCGGTGCCAGTCGGCGGCGGTATATGGCCCGGGCGCCGGTCCGTATCGCGAACACCCCCGCGCGTGACGTTGCCGAGTTCACGACACGCG
>DASTBN010000193.1:0-4004 GCA_035712045.1 Pseudonocardiaceae bacterium | reverse complement strand
CGTAGCGGCGGGCACCTGGGTGCGCGGGGTCGCGGGAGCGGTAGACGACATAGGGGCGGATCAGATAACCGAGCGGGGCGCTGAAGACGTGCACCAGGCGGGTGTAGGGCCAGATGCCCAGCAGGATGAGTACGACCAGGTTGTGGATCTGGAAACTGATCGGGGTGATCGCCATCAGCTCCGGTCGCGGAGAGAGGGTGAACAGGCTACGGAACCAGGGGGAAACCGTCTCCCGGTAGTTGTACCCGCCGCCGATCAGGTTGCTGCCGAGGGTGTTCAGCATTCCGGTCAGGATCGCCGCGCTGAGTAGCGTGTACATCAGTTTGTCCATCCGGGTGGTGGCCTGGCGCACCGCGGTGACGGTGATCCGCCGGTACAGCAGGATCGCCAGCCCGGCGACCGTGGCCAGGCCAGCCAGTGAGCCGATGGACACCGACATGATGTGGTAGGCGAAATCTGACACACCCAGCGCCGCCGTCCAGCTCGCCGGGACGCCAATGCCCAGCACGTGCCCGCCGAGCACCGCCAGCAGCCCGAAATGGAACAGCGGGCTGCCCAGCCGCAGCAACCGGCTCTCATAGAGCTGGGAGGAGCGGGTGGTCCAGCCGAACTGGTCATGCTGGTAGCGCCACAGATGGCCGAGCAGGAACGACGTGAACGCCACATAGGGCAGCGTCAGCCAGAGCAGCGTGGTCACCGGCGTCCTCCGCTCTGTTCGTGCGGCATCGGGTCCACGGCGAACGGCTCCAAGCCGACCTCTTCCTCCGGCGGCCCCTGCGCGGCCAGCTCCGCCACCCGGCGCCGATCAGCCACGCTGAGCTCGGGCAAGGTGGCGCATATCGCGTCCAGCACCGCCGCGTATGGCGACCCGGCCTCCCGCAGCGACTGCCGCAGCAGCTCCACCACTGGCCGGTACTCGACCAGCAGCCGCCGGCCCGCCACCGGATCCACGGTCGAGGCGAACTCCAGCACCACCGGCAGATGATCAGGCAGCTCGTGCTCGCCGAGATCGGCCCCCGCCGCCCGGTAAGCGTGCTTGAACCGCAGCAGCGCCATGCCCCGCTTGCGCGTATCGCCGTAGGCGTAAT
The DNA here is from genome assembly GCA_035712045.1 of Pseudonocardiaceae bacterium. GTDB lineage: Bacteria > Actinomycetota > Actinomycetes > Mycobacteriales > Pseudonocardiaceae. Next base: position 2,916 of record DASTBN010000193.1, on the reverse strand, counting down.
AGCTCAGATGCAGGCAATGCCGCCGCCGCAGATCGAAGGTCTCCACGTAATGCGCGGCCAGCTCGATCGGCGCCATCAGGCGGATCTGGCCGATAAACGACACCAGCGCTGGTCCCGCTGGCGCGTGCACGGAGCCAGCCGCCGCGCCCAGCTCGTCGAGCATCCCCAGCACCTTCTCACCCGGATAATCGAGCAGCAACGCCCCGATCCGCCACACCACGCGCTGCTCATACTGAGCGCGTTCTGGGGACAGAACGCGCTTATCGGGGCTCGATGACCGTGTTCTGTCCCCAGACCGCGCACGGCGCGGCCAGGCGCGCGGGCTCATGGAGTGTGCTCCGGGGTGTGCACGTGGCCGTTGGTAGGTATGGGGGTGAAGAGGCCGTTGGTGGATTTGCCGTCCCAGTTGAGCAGGTTGAGGCGGTTGCCCTTGTCTGCGGGTGCGGCGCCGTTGGTGTCGGTGAGGTGAAACTTGTCATCCATGGCGTCGAAGGCGGTCATGCCGGGGCCGCCGTCGGCGTCCAGACTGCAGCCGGTGGCCAGGGCGTCCAGGCGGTGCGCGTCCGAGCTGGCGGTGCTGGGGATGACATAGCGATGCTCGTATTTGGCGATGGCCAGCAGCCGGTACATCGCCTCGATCTCGGTGGGGGTCAGGCGTGCTGACTCGGCGATCTCCGGGCGGACCGGCTCGCCGAGGTTGACCCGGCGCATGTGGGAGCGCATCGCGGCGAGCCTGCCCAGCGCGGCGCGGACCGGGCCGGGGTCGCCGGCGGTGAACAGCTCGGCGAGGTACTCCACCGGGATGCGCAGGGCGTCGATGGCGCCGAAGAGGTTGCCGGGGTCCTCACCGTCGTGCCCGGTGCCTGAGAGCGCGTCCACCACCGGGGATAACGGCGGGACGTACCAGACCATGGGCATGGTGCGGTACTCCGGGTGCAGCGGCAGCGCCACCTGGTAATCCACGATCAGCTGGTACACCGGGGAGGCCTGCGCGGCCTCGATCCACTCCTGGGAGATCCCGGCCCGCTCGGCCTCGGCGACCACCCGGGGGTCGTGCGGGTTGAGGAACACGCCCAGCTGCGCCGGGTAGAGGTCGCGCTCGTCGGGCACCGACGCCGCGGCCAGGACGGCGTCGGCGTCGTAGAGCAGCACGCCGATGTAGCGCAACCGGCCCACACAGGTCTCCGAGCAGACGGTGGGGATGCCCACCTCCACCCGCGGGTAGCAGAACGTGCACTTCTCCGCTTTGCCCGTCTTATGGTTGAAGTAGATCTTCTTGTACGGGCAGCCGGTGACACACTGGCGCCAGCCACGGCAGCGGTCCTGGTCGACCAGCACGATGCCGTCCTCGCTGCGCTTGTAGATCGCGCCGGACGGGCAGGACGCCGCGCAGGACGGGTTGAGGCAGTGCTCGCAGATCCGCGGCAGGTAGAACATGAACGTCTGCTCGAATTCGAGCTTCACCTCATCGGATAGCTTGGCCAGCAACGGGTCGCGGCCGACCTGCTCGGGTCCGCCGCCGAGGTCGTCATCCCAGTTCGCGCCCCAGGTGACGGTTGTGTCCTCACCGGTGATCTGAGACTTGGGCCGGGCCGTCGGGGTGGTGTCGGAGGGCGGCGCGGAGAGCAGGTTGTCGTAGTCGTAGGTCCAGGGCTCGTAGTAGTCGCTGACCGTGGGCAGGTCGGGGTTGGCGAAGATGTTCAGCAGCCGCTTGACCCGTGAGCCGGAGCGCAGCGTCAGCCGGCCGCGTTTGGTGAGTGTCCAGCCGCCTTTCCAGCGTTCCTGGTCCTGGTACTGGCGTGGGTACCCTTGTCCTGGCCTGGTTTCCACGTTGTTGAACCACACGTACTCGACACCGCCCCGGTTGGTCCACGCCTGCTTGCAGGTGACGCTGCAGGTGTGGCAGCCGATGCACTTATCCAGGTTCATCACCATCGCGAGATGTGCCATGACCCTCATCAGTAGGTCACCTCCTGGCTGCGTCGGCGGATGGTGGTCACTTCATCGCGCTGGTTGCCGGTAGGGCCGTGGTAGTTCAGCGCGAACGACTGCTGGGCGTACCCGCCGATCAGGTGCGACGGTTTGATCATCAGCCGGGTCAGCGCGTTGTGGATGCCGCCGCGCTTGCCGGTCTTCTCGGTGCGCGGCACGCCGACCGCGCGGTCCTGAGCGTGGTACATGAACACGGTGCCCTCGGGCATCCGGTGGCTGACGATCGCCCGGGCGACCACCACGCCGTTGCGGTTGATCGCCTCGATCCAGTCGTTGTCCTTGACGCCGATCTTGGCGGCGTCCACGTCGGAGATCCAGATCGCCTGCCCGCCCCGGGAAAGCGTGAGCATGTACAGGTTGTCCTGGTAGGCGGAGTGAATCGACCACTTCGAGTGCGGGGTGAGGTAGCGGACGGTGACCGCCCTGTTCCCATTGCCCGGCCCGCCGAGGTGCCCGTTGGAGCTGACCGCCCCGACGTTCGGCTCGCCGAACAACGCCGTCATGTCCAGCGGCGGGCGGAATATCGGCATCTGCTCGCCGATCTCGGCCATCCAGTCGTGGTCGAGGTAGAAGTGCTGCCGCCCGGTCAGGGTGTGCCAGGGCTTGAGCCGCTCGGTGTTAATGGTGAACGGGGCGTAGCGCCGCCCGCCGGTCTCACTGCCGGACCACTCCGGTGAGGTGATCACCGGTACCGGGCGGGCCTGGGTGTCGGCGAAGGTGATCCGTTTGCCCTCGCTCTCGGCGGCGAGATCGGCCAGCCGCGTGCCGGTGCGCCGCTCCAGGGTGCGGAAGCCCTCGGTGGCCAGCCGCCCGTTGGTAGTGCCGGACAGGGCCAGGATGGCCTCGGCGGCGTGGGTGTCCTTGGCCAGCGACGCTCTTCCCGAGGCCCGCCCGGAGACGATCACGCCGTTGGCCGCTTTCAGG
>DASTBN010000192.1:0-2955 GCA_035712045.1 Pseudonocardiaceae bacterium | reverse complement strand
CCCAGCTTCGCGGCGTCGGTGGCGTCCATCCGCAGCGCCTCGCGGCGGCGCATCGGGGAGGCGTACCCGCCGCTTTGCACGCCGGAGTTGTAGGCGTCCAGCAGCCGGACGGTGGTCAGCCGGATCGGGAACTCCTCGGTCAGCTCATCGACCGGTGGCACGTGCTCCACCGGCACGAACGGCGCGGCCCGGCCGCGCTGGGCCGGGTCGGTCTCCCACAGCCGGGCGTGCATCAGCGGGGTTCCCGGATGATCTTCGGATGGGCAGGGCCACTGCAGCCCTCCCAGCGCGTCGAGCCGGGCATAGGACATGCCGTGGTGCCAGTTCAGGGACAGTGAGCGCAGCTCGTCCCACACCTGCTCGGCGCTGGGGCGGCCCCAGTCGTGGCCCAGCCGCTGGGCGAGCGCGCAGAGGATGTGGGTGTCCGGCCACGCCTGGCCGGGCGGATCGATCGCCTTGCGCACCCGCTGCACCCGCCGCTCGCTGTTGGTGACGGTGCCCTCGTACTCACACCAGTCCGCGGCCGCGGGGAACACCACGTCAGCCAGCTCGGCTGTCGCGGTCCGGAAGATGTCCTGCACCACCAGGATGTCCAGGCTTTTCAGCAGGTGGCGGGCATGCGCGGCGTTCGCTTCCGACTCGGCGGGGTTCTCGCCAATGCAGTACAGCGCGCGCAGCTCACCGCGATCCATCGCCTCGAACATCTGCGACAGGTGCATCCCGGGCTCCAGGGAGATCCTGGTGCCCCAGGCGCGCTCGTACCGGGCCCGCGCCTCGTCGTCGCTGACGTCGTAACCACCGGGCAGTTTCGCCGGGATGGCGCCCATGTCCCCGCCGCCCTGGACGTTGTTCTGCCCGCGCAGCGGGCACAGGCCCGAGCCGTAGCGCCCGACGTGCCCGGTCAGCAGCGCCAGGTTGATCAGCGCGTAGACGTAGTCGGCGGCGTTGTGGTGCTCGGTGATCCCGAGCGTCCAGCACAGCTGCGCCCGGTCCGCTCTCGCGTAGGCGTGCGCGAGTCGCTTGATCAGCTCCGCGGGGACCTTCGTGATCTCCTCGGCCCGCTGGAGCGTGTAGGGCTCGACGGTGCGCCGGTAGTCATCGAAACCCGCGGTGGCGCGGTCGATGAACCTCTGGTTCTGTAATCCGGCAGCGATGATCTCCCGGCCGATCGCGTTGGCCAGCGCGATGTCGGTGCCGACGTCCAGGCCCAGCCAGCCATCGGCCCACTGCGCGGTGCTGGTCCGCCGGGGATCCACGGAATATAGCCGGGCGCCGTTTTTCAGCCCCCGCAGGACGTGGTGGAAGAAGATCGGGTGCGTTTCACGCGCGTTCGATCCCCACAGCACGATCAGGTCGGCGTGTTCCGCCTCAAGGTAACTGCTGGTACCGCCACCGGCACCGAAAACCGTCGTCAGACCGACGACGCTGGGTGCGTGTCAAGTGCGGTTGCAGCTATCGACGTTGTTGGCGCCCATCACCACCCGGGTGAACTTCTGCGCGGTGTAGTTCATCTCATTGGTGGCCTTCGAGCAGCTGAACATGCCGAACGCCCTGCCCCGGTGAGGGGCGAACCCGGCGGCGGCGCGATCCAGCGCCTCCTCCCAGGTCGCGGGCCGGAGTACGCCCGCGTCCCGGACCAGCGGTTCGGTCAGGCGCACGTGCCGGATCTTCCTCATCTACGTGCCTCCCTGTGCTGTGCCAGACTGAACGAACTTCAATCGAGCGTAATCCTCCAGGACGCGGACGGCGGTAGGCGATGGGGCGGCTGACGGTGCGCCATCCCGTGGTGCGGCTGAGCGCTGACCACAGCAGCCGCCATCCTGACCAGCTAGCCGTCGAGGAACCACTCGAGCTGCGGGTAGGGAGCCGCGCGCTCGCGGTCACCATGCGCACGCCCGGCCATGACGTGGAGCTCGCCCACGGGTTCCTGCTCACCGAGGGTGTGATCACCTCAGCCGAGGACGTCGTCACGGCCCGGTACTGCGGCTCACGCGATGATGAGGGCCGCCACACCTACAATGTGCTCGACGTGACGCTCGCGCCCGGCGTGGCGGAGCCGTCGCGCGATCTGGACCGTAACTTCTACACCACCTCTTCCTGCGGCGTGTGCGGCAAGGCCTCGCTCGACGCGGTGCGCCTGCGCAGCCGCTTCTCCCCCGCGGAGGATCCGGCCGCAGTGTCGCCACAGACGTTGTTCGCGCTGCCGGACGCGCTGCGATCCGCGCAACGAGTGTTCGACTCGACCGGCGGCCTGCACGCGGCCGGGCTGTTCACCCTCGACGGCCACCTGCTGGTGGCCCGTGAGGACGTGGGCCGGCACAACGCGGTGGACAAGGCGCTCGGCTGGGCCGTGCTCAACGACCACGTCCCCGCGCGGGGATGCGTACTCATGGTGTCCGGGCGGGCCTCGTTCGAGCTGGTGCAGAAGGCCGTCATGGCCGGCGTCCCGGTGCTGGCGGCGGTCTCCGCTCCCTCGTCCCTAGCGGTCAGCCTGGCGGAAGAGTCCGGGCTGACGCTGGTCGGGTTCCTGCGCGGCACCACACTGAACATCTACGCCGGGGCAGCACGGATTACGACAACCACGACAGCGGCGGGCTAGCATCAGGCGCTTCGCAGTGACGGCCATCGCGCCAGGAAGACCGCGTCCATCATGAGGTCACAGCATCCTCGCCGCGCGGAGGTCGGCGAGGAGCAAGTCGAGGATCCGCTCTTCGTGCAGCGGGAATCGGTGCCGGTCATAGGCTTCCCGTAAGCGGATCAGCTCACCGCCCACATCGTCCGACGTGCCGTGGAGGGGCGGCAGGCCGTGCGTCTGCGCGTAGGCGGATACGTCGAAACGCCAGAGCCGGGCGGTGGGCGCGACGGAATGGACCTGTTCCACGACGGTGAAACCGGCGGGGTCGATGTCCGCTCGGACGTTGAGCGCGCATCCGGCGCGGGCCAATCCGGCGATCA
>DASTBN010000191.1:0-8656 GCA_035712045.1 Pseudonocardiaceae bacterium | reverse complement strand
ACGGTGGTGGCCACCAGCGCGGTGCGGGACTCAGCCACGCATCGATCCGGCGGGTTCGCCAGCGGCGTGCTCATCGACCGATCGCCCCGCCGCTAATCGCAGGGTGCCCGCAGCGGCGATTGCGGCCAGTACCGCGCCCGCCTTGTTCAGGCACTCGGCGTCTTCGGCCACTGGGTCGGAGTCGGCGACGATGCCCCCGCCGGCCTGCACGTAAGCCACCCCGTTGCGGACCACGGCGGTGCGGATGGCGATCGCGGTGTCGGCGTCGCCCGCGAAATCGAGGTAGCCGACCACTCCCCCGTACACGCCCCGCCGGGTGGGCTCGAGTTCCTCGATGAGCTCCATCGCCCGGGGCTTGGGCGCTCCGGACAGTGTTCCGGCGGGGAAGCAGGCCGCGACCGCGTCGAACGCGGTATGCCCTGGCGCCAGTTGCCCAGTGACCGTGGAGACCAGGTGCATCACGTGGCTGTAACGCTCCACCCGGAAGAAATCGGTGACATGCACCGAGCCGGCGCGGCAGACCCGGCCGACGTCGTTGCGCCCGAGGTCGACCAGCATGAGGTGCTCGGCGCGCTCCTTCTCATCGACCATCAGGTCTTTCTCCAGCCAGCAGTCCTCATCCGGGTCAGCGCTGCGGGGGCGGGTCCCGGCGATCGGGTGGGTGGTGACCTTGCCGTCCCGCACGGTCACCAGGGACTCCGGGCTGCAGCCGACGATGCTGAACTCCTCCAGGGTGAGCAGGTACATGTACGGGCTGGGATTGGTGGTTCGCAGCACCCGGTAGATGTCCAGCGGATCGGCGTCGGTGGTCATCTCGAAGCGCTGGGACACCACCACCTGGAATGCCTCACCGGCCCGGATCGCCTCCTTGGCCGCTTCGACCGCCATGTAGTGCTGCTCGGGGCTGCGCCGGCGCAGGAACTCCGGAGCGGGCCGGCTGAACACCGCCGCGCTCGCCGGTGCTGGGGTGCACAGCTTCTCCACCATCGCGTCCAGCCGGGCCAGGGCGTCGTCGTAAGCCTCATCGACGCGGTGTGGGGAGTCGTCCCAGTTGATCGCGTTGGCGATCAGCGTGATGGTGCCCTCATGATGGTCCAGTGCGGCCAGGTCGGTAGCCAGCAGCATCATCAGCTCAGGCACTTTGAGGTCGTCCACCGCTAGCTCCGGGAGCCGCTCAAGCCGCCGGACCGCGTCGTAGCCGAGGTAGCCGACCATTCCCCCGGTGAGCGGGGGCAAGCCGGGTAGCGGTTCGGTCTGCAGCGCCGCGACGGTAGCTCGCAGCGCCTCCAGGGGGCTTCCTTCCCATTCCCGCGCCACTCCGGGGAGCCCGACCGGGGGCTTACCCAGCCAGACCGTACGCCCGCCGGATTCGGTGAGCGTGGCGGCACTATGCACCCCGATGAAGGACCAGCGCGACCACGATGACCCGTTCTCCGCAGACTCGAAGAGGAAGGTCCCTGGCCGACCCTGGGCGAGCTTACGATACACGCCCAGCGGAGTCTCGCCATCCGCGAGAAGCGTCCTGGTCACCGGGATCACCCGGCGATCGGATGCCAGCGCGCGAAACCGCTCCCGATCCAGTTGCAGTTGCCCGATCCCGGTGGCACGGATACTGACCATGGGAGACATTGTGCCCGCGATTGACTCCAGAGTGTGGCCGGGAGTACTTTTTTCTTCTTTTGTTGAATAAGGAGACCACCCATCATGGGCCAGGACGACAAGCGGGCCCGGCCCCGAGGGCGCCGTCCGGCGGGCGAAAACACCCGCGCGGCGCTGCTTGACGCGGCCAGACAGGAATTCACCGAGCGCGGCTTCGACGGCGCGACGGTCCGCACCATCGCGGCCCGGGCCGGGATGGACCCCGCGATGGTCAACCACTGGTTCGGCGGCAAGGACGGCCTGTTCGTCGCGGCACTGCAACTCCCGGTCAACCCGGATGAGATCCTCCGCCGGATCCTCGACGGGGAGCCGCAGCGCGCCGCCGAGCGCGTGCTCCGCACCTTCCTGTCCGTCTGGGACACCGAGGGCGGCGGGGCGCTCATCGCGCTGGTGCGCAGCGTGGCCAGTCACGAGGAAGCCGCCCGGATGCTCCGCGAGTTCGTCAGCCGGGTGATCTTCGGCCGGATCGTCTCCGCGATCGCCCCGGACCAGTTCGAGCTGCGCGCGGCGCTGTGCGGTACTCAGATAATCGGGCTGGGCATGATGCGCTACGTGATCCGCCTCGAGCCGCTGGCCTCCGCCGGCCCTGACACCGTGATCTCCGCGATCGCCCCCAACCTCCAGCGCTACCTGACCGGCACCCTATGACGGTCGTTAACGGCTGCCCACCGGGCGCGGCTGGCCGATCGCACTGCTGAAACAACTCGCCGCGCCGGTGTGGCACGCGGGACCCGTCTGGTCGACGACGACAAGAAGCGCGTCACCATCGCAGTCCAGGAGGATCTGGTGCACATGCTGGGTGTGCCCGGATGTCTCGCCCTTGACCCAGTAGGCCTGCCGGCTGCGCGACCAGTAGGTGGCCCGGCCAGTGGTCATCGTGCGGTGCAGGGCCTCATCGTCCATCCAGGCCACCATCAGCACCTCGCCGGTGCCGCGCTGCTGCACCACCGCGCACACCAGGCCATCGGCGTCGCGCTTGAGCCTGGCCGCGATCTCCGGGTCCAGCCCGCTCACCGGACGATCACTCCCGCGCGGCGCAGGCCTTCTTTGACCTCGCTGATGCGGAGCTGCCCGAAGTGGAACACACTGGCGGCGAGCACCGCGTCGGCGCCGGCCGCCACCGCGGGCGGGAAGTGCGCCACATCGCCCGCGCCTCCGCTGGCGATCACCGGGACGCTGACGGCGGCGCGTACCGCAGAGATCATCTCCAGGTCGAAACCGGCTTTGGTGCCGTCGGCATCCATGGAATTGAGCAGGATCTCCCCGACGCCCAGCTGCTGACCCTGGGCAGCCCAGGCCACCGCGTCGATCCCGGTGCCGCGTCGGCCGCCGTGGGTGGTGACCTCGAAACCAGAGGGGGTTGGTGGCTCGCCTCGTGGTACCCGCCGGGCATCCACCGAGAGCACGATGCACTGCGCCCCGAAGCGGTGGCTGGCCTCGCGCAGCAGCTCGGGGCGGGCCACCGCGGCGGTGTTGATGCTCACCTTGTCCGCGCCTGCCCGCAGCAGGCGGTCCACGTCGGAGACCTCGCGGATTCCGCCGCCGACGGTGAGCGGGATGAAGACGCATCCGGCGGTTCGCCGGACCACCTCGTAAGTCGTCTCCCGATCTGCGGCGGAGGCCGTGACGTCCAGGAAGGTCAGCTCGTCGGCGCCCTGCGCGTCATAGGCGGTGGCGAGCTCAACCGGATCCCCAGCGTCCCGGAGCGCGGTGAAGTTCACCCCTTTGACCACCCGGCCAGCATCGACATCCAGGCATGGGATCACGCGCACGGCGACGGCCATCCATCCACCCTAGGCGGCGGGCACAGGACCCGGTACGCCGTGCCCGGGAGCGCGAGGCGGGGGGCGCGACGCGCCGGGGTTAACGGGCTGCGGCCAGGGCGTCGGGGAGGGTGAGGGCACCGGTGTAGAGGGCCTTGCCGATGATGGCACCCTCGACGCCATGGGGGGCCAGTGCGGCGAGGGCGGTCACGTCGGCGGCCCCGGACACCCCTCCGGATGCGATCACTGGTGCTTTCGTCCGGGCACACACCGTGCGCAGCAGGTCCAGGTTGGGGCCGCGCAGGGTGCCATCCTTGGTGACGTCGGTGACCACGTACCGGGGGCAGCCGTCGGCGTTCAGGCGATCGAGCGCCTCCCAGAGGTCACCACCGGACGCGGTCCAGCCGCGGGCGGCGAGGACGTGGCGCCCATCGGTGATCCGCACGTCGAGGCCCACCGCGATCCGTTCGCCGTGCTCAGCGATGACCTGACGGCACCAGACCGGGTTCTCCACCGCGGCGGTACCCAGATTCACCCGGGCACATCCGGTGGCCAGGGCCTGGCACAACGACGCATCGTCGCGGATACCGCCGGAGAGCTCGACGGCGATGTCCAGCCTGCCGACGACCTCAGCCAGCAGCTCGGCGTTGGAGCCGCGTCCGAACGCCGCGTCGAGGTCGACCAGGTGGATCCACTCGGCTCCATCGGCCTGCCAGGCCAGCGCGGAGTCCACCGGGTCGCCGTAGACGGTCTCGGTGCCGGCCTCGCCCTGGGTGAGGCGGACGGTCCGGCCACCGGCGACATCCACTGCGGGAAGCAGCACAAAACTCACCGGCCCACCCTAGCGATCGCGCCACGCTCGGTCACTGGCCGCGGACGGCACCGGGCTTCGCACCCGCGACGACGAGGGGTCAGCGGGAACCACTCGATTTGGGATCCGGAATTGGTGCCGGCCCACCGGGAACATCAATCGTCTCAGAATGAGTGGACCCTATGACCGCGATGCCCCGGGTTCCTATCACGCCATCGAGGTCGAGCGTGGCGGTATAGGGCGTGAGCACCGGGAGACCGATTCCGGACACGCAGCCCACTACTTCGATGCCCCAGTACTCGGGCTGGCGGATATAGACCAGCGGATTGAGCGTGACCTGCGTGTTGGAGGATGGTTTCTCGCCCCGCACCACCAAGAGATACCGTGACTTCTCACTCGGTGAGGTGATCACCTGAGCGGACTCGAAGTCAATCACATGACAATACGGGGCTGGTGCGGTAGGCCTGGCCACCGATGGTGGGTAAGGATCGGCCGCCGCCGGACCGGCGACACCAACCGTGGCGAAGGCCGCCGCTGCGAGCATGAGTGTGAATCGGAACCGTGCCACCTGTAACCTCCCGACCGACTATCAGCGCTAACGCGAGTCGACCAGAGGACGGCAACCTCGCGGTGACGCCGCCGGGAACTAGGGACGTCACGCGCCGGTCGCCTAGCCACCGCTCCCCGCAATCGCTCCCCGCAATCGCTCCCCGCAATCGCTCACAGTGTCGTGATCCAGTTTCGCAACAGGTGGGCGCCCGCGTCACCAGACTTCTCGGGGTGGAACTGGGTGGCCCACAGCGGCCCGTTCTCCACCGCGGCGACGAACGGTTCACCATGCTCAGCCCACGTCACCAGAGGGGCCGGCAATGGCGCAGAGGGCTCCATCTCCCAGCGGCGCGCCGCGTAAGAATGCACGAAATAAAAACGAGTGTCCGCGTCGAGGCCGACGAACAGCCGCGAGCCCGCCGGCGCGGTCACGGTGTTCCAGCCCATGTGTGGCAGCACATCGGCCTTCAATCGCTCCACGGTTCCCGGCCATTCGCCACAGCCCTCGGTGCGCACTCCGTGCTCCACGCCATGGCTGAACAGCACCTGCATCCCCACGCAGATCCCCAGCACCGGCCGGCCCCCGGCGAGCCGACGGCCGATGATCCGCTCACCCCGCACCGAGCGCAGCCCCGCCATGCACGCGGCGAAGGCCCCTACCCCTGGCACCACCAGCCCGTCAGCGTTCAGCGCGGCATCGGCGTCGGCCGTCACCGTCACCTCCGCACCGGCCCGCCGCAGCGCCCGCTCGGCCGACCGCAGATTCCCCGACCCGTAATCCAGCACCACAACCACCCCACCACCTTGCCTCACCCGCATTCAGCGGGCGGGGCGGGGTAAACGAAGCGCCGATAATCCCGCCGGGCCCCGCTGAATGCGTCATCCTGGGGGGATGAGTTTGCGGGAGGAGGATCTGCTGCGGCACCTGGCGGATCTTGTCGCTCGCCGGTATGAGGGCGCGGAGTCGTGGGCGGATCGGGTGGCGGTGTTTCGCCGGGCGGTCCAGTTGCTCGATCCGGTGATCCGCGGGGTTCTCGCGGAGGCGAACGCGATGTTTCTGGAGGACACCGGGGAGGTCAGCCAGCACCAGCTCGAGCACGAGGACGGCAGCGTGGGTGAGCGCTGGGAGTTGTCCTGGCCCCGGCAGCGGGAGGCGGTGTCCCGGCACGGGGGCCCGGTCGGGCCCGTGCAAGTGGTCGCCTGGTTCCAACGCAGCTTCAACCACGCCCATCTGCGCGGCTCGACCGCCGGTGACTGGCCGCTGCAGGTGACCACCACCGACGACGCCATCCGGCAGCTACCGATCGTGCGCGCCATCGTCGAGGCGGAGCTGCATCAGCGAATTTACGAAGGGCGCTACCCGGTAATGCCGATCGCGGTCCGCAGGTATGGCCTGCCGCCGCGCTGAACCGCCCAGCGTCAATCCGAGCGCGGCGGGCTCAATAGGCGCCCGACCAGGTCACGCCGGCTGCGCACGCCGACCTTGTCGAAGACCGCTTTGAGGTGATCCTGCACGGTGTGCGCGGAAATGTGCAGAGTATCGGCGATGGCACGGGTGGCGGTGCCGCGGAGCACGAGCCTGGCAACCTCGGCTTCGCGTCTGGACAACCCATATGCGGCTAGCATGAGTGGGACGGCAGCGCGGGCCTCGGTGGGTTCGACGACGATGGCGATGCGATCTTCACCCGGTGATCCGTGCAGGTGGGATGCGTGCACCTTGAGCCAGCGCCCGGCGGCGGTCTGAATCCGGGTGCTGGGCAGCAGCGTCGCTGGTGCGCTGCCGCGCTCCACCGCTCGAAGCGCCACCGCGACGGCGCGGACGACGATGGGCAGGGGATGCCCGGCGCTGGCCGCAGGCTCGATCATCGACAGCAGGTGCTCGGCTTGCGGCGTGATCGCGACCACACTGAGGCCCTCGGCGAGCAGCACCACGCCGGGGCTCTGGGTGTCGCCGCTCGAGCCGGCGACCAGGGCTGCCCGGAGCTCATCACCAAGGCCCAGCGGCCGCATGATGTCCCGGTAGCGCAGGCTGGAATCGCGGTCGCAACCGGTCGCGCCATCGAGTGAGGCCACATGCCGCGTCGACGTGGCCAGCGCGGCGAACTTGTTGACATCACGGCGGCCGAACTCGTTGTCCAGGAACAGCTCAGTCGCCGCGGTGAGTGGCTCCTCGGTGCACCATGCCGAGGTGAACAGCAACGTCTCGGGATCCGTGGTGGCGAAGAAGGCGGCGTCGACCGGCATCAGTCGGCCCAGCGATCGCAGCACCTGACGCTGCACCGTGCTGACGTCCAAGCCACGGTGACAGTGCCGGATGATCTCGTTCTCCGCATGGCGCGCACTCAGTCGCCTCATGAGAACCAGTGTCCACCGACCACTACGACCGATGAATTCCCAACTTGCTGGGATTCCTAGGCAGTCACACCGGGCGGACCATCTGGTCATGAACAGCGATCGCGTCACCCGGAACAAGCTGCTCGTCAACGCCTTCATCCAGGAACTGTTCACTCACGGCGATCTGGATGCCGTGGATCGCTACCTGCACCCGCGGTTCGTCAACCATGATCCGCCGTTTCCAGGCGCTCCTGGTGGGCCTGAGGGTATGCGGCAAGCGGCTGCGATGTTCCGCCAGGCGCTTCCCGACTGGCATGCTGACCTGGACCAGCTGATCGCGGAGGACGACATCGTTGTCGAGCGTTTCACTGCCAGTGGCACTCATCAGGGGAAGCTGATGGGCGCACCGCCCACGGGGAAAACCGTCACCCTGCGCGGCATCAACATCTTTCGCCTCACAGGCGACCGGATCGTCGAACGCTGGGGGCGTCTCGACGACCTAGGCCTGCTTCGCCAGCTCGGCCTCACCCCCGCACCGCATTCTGGGAACTAACCGCGGCAATTTGGGGATCAGCACCAGCGTTCTGGGAACAGAACGCGGTTTCGCGATCACAGCATCCAGGTGATGCTTGCGGCGGTGGCCAGGGCGGTGGCGAGGGCCAGCACCACGGCCAGCGGGCGGGCGGTGCGCCAGGTGGAGACAGCGCCACCGAGCAGGAAACCGGCTAGGGCGAGTAACGCTACCGCTACCCAGGTCACAGCACACCCTTGGTGGAGGGCACCCCACCGGCGCGCGGATCGGGCTCGACAGCTGCGCGCAGCGCGCGGGCCAGCGCTTTGTACTGCGCCTCGGTGACGTGGTGCGGGTCCCGGCCGTGCAGGACCCGGACGTGCATTGCCAGCCTCGCGTGGAAGGCTAGGGTCTCGAAGACGTGCCGGTTGAGCACCGTGGGGTAGTTGCCGCCGACGACGAAACCAGCCATCGCGTCCGGCTCGCCGGTGTGCACGCAGTAGGGGCGCCCGGACACGTCCACGGCCACATGCGCCAGGGTCTCGTCCATCGGAACCCAGGCGTCCCCGAAACGCCGGATGCCCGAGCAGCCGCCCAGCGCCTCGCGCAGCGCCTGGCCGAGCACGATGGCGACGTCCTCGACGGTGTGATGGGCGTCGACCTCGACGTCACCGGTAGCCCGGATGACCATGTCAAAGGCGGCGTGCTTGCCCAGCGAGGTGAGCATGTGATCGAAGAACGCGATGCCGGTGGCCACCTCGGTTGCCCCGGTGCCGTCGAGGTCGAGCTCGACGAGCACCGAGGACTCCTTGGTCACTCGCTCGATCCGAGCGCTGCGGCTCACGGTTCCTCCCGCTCCAGGACGGCCGCGCTCGCGGCCAGGAACGCGTCGTTCTCTCCGGGGGTTCCGACCGTGACCCGCAGATAACCCGGGATCCCCACGTCACGGATCAGCACACCCTGGTCGAGATAACGTTGCCAGGCCACTGGCGCATCGGCGAAACGCCCGAACAGGATGAAGTTGGCATC
>DASTBN010000190.1:0-2264 GCA_035712045.1 Pseudonocardiaceae bacterium | reverse complement strand
CGAGGGCGACCAGGTCGGCCAGCAGCAGCCCCGCCACCCCGGCGATCACGCCGCAGCCGAGCCAGGCCGCCGCCTCCACCCGGCGGACGGGTACCCCGAGGGTGGCGGTGATCTCACGGTCGTTGGCCATCGCCCGCATCGCCGTGCCGAGCTTGGTGATGCGGAGGAAAACCGTGGTCACCACCACGATGCCGACCCCCGCGGCCAGCCCGATCACCTGCGTCCAGGTCACCTGGAGCTGGCCGATCGTGAACCCGCCGTTGTCGGTGGGCAGCGTGATCGCGCGGGACTGCCCGCCGCTGGTCGTCCACAGCAGGTCCATCAGGCCGAACAGGATAAGCGTCAGCCCGAGCGTGGCCACCGCCTTGACCAGCGGGTCCCGCCGGGCGAGCGGTGGGCCGAACACCATCCCGTAGGCCAGCGTCACCGCCCCGCCGAACAGCACGCAGACCAGCCACGCGAGCCAGTCGGGGGCGCCCGCGTCGGTCAGGGACCAGGCGATCAGGGCGCCCATGGCGCCGACCGCGCCGAATGCCAGGTACACCACGCCGGTGGCCTGGTAGAGCACCACCGTTCCCACCCCGGAGAGGGCGTACACGCCTCCCAGGGCGAGGCCGCTCACGATGAACGGCTCGAATAGCTGCCAGCTCGGCATCGTCGACCTAACCGTGGGCGCTCTGTCGCCTGTGCCCTCATTACCTCACGGCACCGGCCTATCCGGTACCCGCGGCCTTGCGGTACGCCGCGATCTGCGGGTCGGCCGACGAGATGGGCGTGCAGCCCTGAGCCGTCACCATCTTGCCGTTCTGGGGCGTGGTCGTGTAGTCCACGTTGTTCGGGATGTGCATCGGGAAGCTGCCGTACGTCCAGCCCTGGCACAGCATCCCGGTGTCGAAGTTCGACACCGCCTTGATCGCGGCGTTGACGCTCGCCACCGTGTACGCGCCCTTGACCGACTCCAGCGCGTGCACCATGATCTCCGCCTCGGCGAAGCCCATCTGGCTGAAGCTGCCCACGCCGCCCGACACCGACTTGCCGTACTGGGCGAGGATCGCCTTGTACAGCGCCATCTTCGGGGTGTTGGTCACATCCGGCGGGGTCAGCTCGGCATTGACGAACAGCTTGTGGTTCCACTTCGGGCCGAGCTCCTTGGCCAGGAAGTCGGTGTTGCATGGGGTCGAGCAGCCCCACAGCTTGACCTTGTCCTCCAGGCCCAGCTTCTGCGCCGCCTGGAGGATCACCAGCGCCTCCGGCGGGGTGAAGTTGAGGATCACCGCTCCGTTCGGCCCGGCGTCGTTAACCTCCTTGATCGCCACCGAGTTGGCGTCCGAGATCGGCACGTTCTCGGTCAGCTGCACGATCGGCGTGTGCGCGGCGGCCGCGAGCGCCGCCGGGCCGGCCGCGATGTAGCCGGTACCCGGGACGTTGGACTGGTCGAACACGACCTTCGAGACGTGCTGGGACAGCGCGTACTGCACCGCCCCGTCCGAGCTGTAGCGCGGGCCCATATTGACCGCGGCGCTGTTGGGGGTCGAGTAGCACTCGGGCGCGATCCCCGAATCAACGACGAAGTAGCCGAGCTTTTCCCAGTAGCTGTGGTTGATCGTGCACTCGAGGATCGATGTGTTGCCGACGATTCCGACCACGTGATCGGTCTGGACGAGCTGCTTGGCGTCGGCCGCGATCTGGGCCGGGTTGGTCTGCTCGGTCTCGATGTAGAGCTTGATCGGGTGGCCGTTGATGCCGCCGTTGGCGTTGACGCAGTCGAAATACGCGGCGGCCATGTTCGGGATATCGGTGAACGATGTTCCCGGCTGGTTGGTGGCGATGGCGCCCAGCGGAATCGGCGTGCCGGTCGCCTTCACGCCCGGCTTGGTGCCGCACTGCGACGTGTTCACCGCCGCGGCGCTCGGTGCGGCGGACGCCGTGCCGCTTCCCGATGAGCTACTGGAGCCGCTGCTGCTGCACCCGGCCGCGGCGATCGTCCCGATGACCGCGGCCAGCGCCACGACTGCCCGTACACCCGGTCTGTGCTTCCGTGTCCCCACCTAATCCCCACCTCCTGGTGGTGCAGGCATGAACCCAGCCCTTGGGCAAACGCGAGCTGATACTCGCGTCCCAGCTGTCACCCCACGGGGCCTGGGGTGACGGCAAGTTATCCCAGATTCGTGACAATGTCTGAGCCGAGAGTGCCATGATTTGCCACGGATGCTAGATGTCTGCTGACACCCGCGCAAGGGTGGTTTATTACGATCTGGGCGTCA
>DASTBN010000189.1:0-4232 GCA_035712045.1 Pseudonocardiaceae bacterium | reverse complement strand
AGCTCTACGGCGACGCGACCGAGCACATCGAGATCATGCTCGACCTCGCCCGAGGACAGGGCCGGCGCGGCCGGTGGGACGGCTACCGCGCGGTGTACCCGGAGTGGTTCCGGATGTTCGTGGATCTAGAGCGCGACGCCGCCACGCTGCGCTCCATCGAGGTCGAGGTGATCCCCGGGCTGCTGCAGACCGACAGCTACATCCGGGCGCTGCACGCCGACGCCCAGCCACTCGGGCCGACCGATGATCTGGAGAATGAAGTCCAGGCCCGCAAAGAGCGGCAGGCGATCCTCACCGGGGAGGACCCGCCCGAGGTGTCGTTCGTGCTCTCCGAGTCCTGCCTGCGGCGCCAAGTCGGCGGCCGCGCGGTGATGGCTGAGCAACTGGACTCTCTGGCGGAGATGGCCCGGCTACACAACGTCCAGATCCAGGTGCTGCCGTTCGATGCCCGGACCTTCGCCGGTCGGATCATCTTCCGCTTCACTCTTCTCACCATCCCCGCACCGGGCATCGCCGCGCCGTTGGAGTTCGTCTATGTCGAGTCCTACGACGACGCGCGCTACCTCGATGCGTTGGACGCGGTGGCCGCCTACGGTAAATTGTGGGGTCAGTTACAGGCTGCCGCACTGGGCCCGGTGGAGTCACTGGACATCATCCGGGAAGCGGCGGCGCAATTCTCATGACGCCGGAGAGGACGGTCCCCGATGGGGCACGACAGGCCCGAGTACCCGGACACTCACTGGTTCACCAGCAGCTACACCGCAGCGCAAACCCAGTGCGTCGAGGTGGCCTATCTGCCTGGTCACCGGCTGGTACGGGACAGCAAGCTCGGCGACGCCAGCCCCGTCCTCGCGATCAGCCCCGACGAGTGGAGCGCCTTCACAGCGGTAGTCAAGGCCGGACGCCTCGACGGCTGACCGCCCGGTGCCCGCAGAGCAACCCGCGCTCATCCCGGGTCGCCTGGCTGAGCTGGCCTCCGGCCCGGCCCTCGCCGTTTCGCCGAGCTCTCGCCGACGCCGGCAATGACTTCGATCTCAGTCACGTCAATACGGTGCTGGATCGGTGGTGGGGGATCGCCGCAGTGTGCGCCAATCCGCTGACCGAGCAGGAGCGAAAGCTGGTCACCCAGGCGCGGGCCGGGGTGGACACCGGCTGGTACGTGCGGAAGAACGGTAGTTGGGTTCGGCTTTAGATGCCGCCGTTCTCGGTTCGCTGGTTGGAGATCGCGATCGAGCAGTAGGGCCATCCGGGTCCGCATGCCGCAGCGCGGCGACCGAAAGAGACGTTGACTGGGTCAAGAGGCCGGGCTGCCGCGCGAGCCCTTGGGGCAGAGGGCGCCTGGGAATGTGAAGGCCCGGCGGCATCTTGGCTCCTGCACGGCGGGTCGTCTCTGCCGCCTCAACGATTTCGGGAACCATGCCCGCTATGGCGATCGGCGCGGGAGATGAGTATGGAAGGAACAGGCGCTGCCAAGCGTCTTCAAGCACACTCTGCTCGACAAGTACATGCCACAGTTCGCCGACATGACCGGCTCCGCCGCCAGAGGGCGACGAGTGGTCTACCTCGATGGCTACGCAGGCCGTGGACGGTATGAGGATGGAACGCGCGCCTCGGTCGAGCGGATCTTGACGATCGCACAGAACCAGCACCGGAATGCTGGCCTGGGCTGGACCTGCTTCTTCGTGGAGCAGGACGACGAGTCCGCCGTGGCGCTCGTGCAGGTCACCGCCGAGTACGCGGCGGCCGGCGTCACGGTCTTCGCGCACCACGGTGCCGTGCTTGAGGTCCTCGACGACGTGATCGCCGCCGCAGCCGGGGTACCGCTGTTCCTCTTCCTCGATCCATGCGGTCTAAAAGTGCCTTATCACCAGCTCACGGAACTGCTGTCCGCCGAGCGCAGCCAGACCTGGCCACCAACCGAGATCTTGCTGAACTTCAGCTTGGAGGCGGTCCGCCGGATTGGCGGACACGTCATGTCGCCGAAGGGAAACGAGACCACGATGGCCCGGCTGGACGCCACGGTTGGTGGTCCGTGGTGGCGCCAACGATTCGCCGCAGGCGTAACC
The DNA here is from genome assembly GCA_035712045.1 of Pseudonocardiaceae bacterium. GTDB lineage: Bacteria > Actinomycetota > Actinomycetes > Mycobacteriales > Pseudonocardiaceae. The sequence goes on along the minus strand of DASTBN010000189.1, from coordinate 2,166 downwards.
GATAAGGCTGTCACCGCAGTCGTCCAGGAGTTCCGCACCAGGCTCGGAGCCGACACCGGGATGATGATCACCTTCGTGCCGGTACGTCGGGCTCCGAACCACAAGCCGATCTACCACCTGGTCTTCGGGACCCGTAGCCCGTACGGGCTCTGGGTATTCGGCGACAGCACCGCACGGGCAACTCAGGCCTGGTGGGATTCACGCGACGAAGTCGAGGCGGAGGCGGATCCGGACGCCTTGTTCACTGTGGCCGCCACCATGCGCCCGTCGCTCGACACGATCGAGGAGGTCGCGGTCGGCCGAATCGCGGAGAACCTGGCCGCGCTTCTCGCCCAGCACGGCGACTTCAAGGTCGTCGATCACACCGTCGCTGTGTTCGGCGAGCACTACGGGCAGGTCCGCGATCTCGTTGTGCGGAAGGCTGTGCAGAAGTTGCATGAGCAAGGCCGAACCGCATCTGAGGGCCGAGGCGGCCGCCCCCGTGAGCTGCGGGTCACCAAGCCCCCTCGCCGTGACTGACCGTCAGTTAGTCCGCAGGCCCGCGCGACGGCCAGGCATGTCGTCATGTAGCCGCCCGTCCAGAGTACGGCCACCGGCCTTCGGGGTTCGTCCACCCCACTGCTTGAAGAAGAACGGGACGCCAGCATCGTCGCATGCGTCACGGATGTCCCTGACCCAAGTCGGATCCACGAATCGGTATCGCGGACCTGACTCCCCACCAACGATGACCCACTGAATCCCGGCCAGGTCAAGGTCTTTCAGCGGCCCAATGAGCGGCTCGCAGGAGAGGAAGCGGACAGCGGCGGGAACCTGCCGGAGGTCATCTATCCGGTGCATCGCGGCCTGGTCCTCGACTGAGACACCCATCCAGAGGTTCGGCGGCCAGATGAGCTTGTCGGCCACGCGGAGCAGGCGATGGGAGCGCTTGGTGAGGACCTGGTAGGCGTGCCTCGGCGTCTCTCGCATTACCGCGAAGACGTCCCTGACGAATGTGAGCGGCACCTTCGCGTGGAAGAGGTCGCTCATCGAGTTGACGAACACCAGCCGCGGCGAGGGCCATTCGTGAGGCGCCGTCAGCACGCCTGCGTGAGTGGTGACGGCAAATCCCGGGCCGCTGGTACGCGGATCTCCGTCGTTCTGGTACTTCGGGGCGCCCATCGCCTTGAGCCGCTTAGCCAGCGTGAGCGCGTAGCAGTTGTCGCAACCCGCTGAAACCCGGTCGCATCCTGTCGTCGGGTTCCAGGTGGTCTCGGTCCACTCGATCCCGCTCATGGCCGACATACTCGTTCACCTCCTCATGGGTGGCAGTCGGACGGTAACGCCGCGACGACCGACCGTAGCGGTAAGAGCCCCGACCGCCGCGATCGACATCCCGAGAGTACGGATTGGCGCCGACAGTTCGGACGTCCTCCGGATCCCAAGGGTGCTGTGAAGTGTCGCCAACGGCCGGCACGGTCCAGTTCGCCGATCACCAAGCTCGCGCTCACCATCTGATCTGGGCACGGCCAGCGAGGACGCTGTCATCGGCAGAGGAGTACGTTGCCATGATCACGTGTGCCCTGAACCGAACCCAGACCGCTGCGTAACCCGCTCCGGCAGTGAGCCGTCACGATCCTCGTATGGTCGGGCAAGCTGGAGACATGACGCTCACTCGGCCACCTGGGCCGCTGGCTGGCAGCGGCGAGCAGTGCACGAACTACCGGATCGAAGGTCCGCCGCACCGGTTGCTGTGGCACCCGTTCCCGCGCCGGATCCGGGCCGAGTTCGGCGGGCACACCGTGCTGGACACCCGGGCCGGCATGCTGCTGCACGAGACCGGCCTGCGCCCGCAGCTCTACCTTCCCGAGCGGGATCTGCGCGCCGACGTCCTAGCGCCCACCGATCATCACACTTTCTGCCCGTTCAAGGGCGAGGCTTCGTACCGGACACTGCGGGTGGGCGATCGGATCGCGGACAACGCGGTGTGGCACTACCCCGACCCGGTACCCGCCGCGTCCTGGCTGGCTGGCTACGCCGCGCTGTACTGGTCGGTGGTGGATCGGTGGCTGGATGAGGACGAGGAAGTACTGGGGCACCTGCCGGACCCGTTCCACCGGATCGACGTGCGCGCCACCAGTCGCCGGGTACGGATCCTGGCCGGGGACAGGGTGCTCGCCGAGTCCACCC
>DASTBN010000188.1:0-3744 GCA_035712045.1 Pseudonocardiaceae bacterium | reverse complement strand
TGATCCCGAAGGTGCTCCCGGTGGTGTGGCATCGGCTGCTGTACCTGTGCCACGCGGTGGCGGAGAAAGCGGCGGCTGGTCATGCTGCCGAGACTGCGCTGGGCGTGATACAGATCATTCTGCTGCTGCTGCCGTGGTGCGGTTCTGTGCTACTGCTGGGCATGATGGCACGTCGGCCCGTCCGGTGGCTGCTGGCCCGGGTTCGTACGGGAGGCCGTAGTGCGTGATGCCCCGGGTCGCGGTGCGGGATGGCGGGCCTTCCGGGCCGCTCCGGCGGTGACGGTGCTGGCAACGCTTGTAGTGCTGGCCGCCGCCAGCCTGCTGGCTGGCTGCCAGGGCACCCCGGCTGGCTCATTGCCCGGGGCCGGCCGTAGCGGCGCCCCCGGTAGCGGCGGGAACGGGGGTAACGGCGGTGACGGTTATGGCGGCTGGGGCGGCAACGGCTATGGCGGCAACGGTGGTGACGCTGACGGGGTCGACGGGGCCCCCGGTGCCACCGACGCCGCGGTGGCCGGCTCCGGCCGGCTGACCAGCCGGACGATCGATCTGTCCGGGGTCACCTCGGTGGTCGTGGACGCCACCTTCGTGGTGCACCTGAGGACAGGTGGCCCCGCCCACGCGGTGGTCCAGATGGACGACAACCTGACCGATGTCCTCGACACGACTGTCAACGGCGAGCAGCTCCATCTGGGGATCAAGCCCGGCAAGAGCATCCGGGATGCCACTTTGTCCGCCGAGGTCACCGTGAGTCAGCTCGACCGGCTGGCTAGCGGCGGTGCGAGCAGGGTCATCCTGGTGCCGGCTCTCACGGGCCCGGCGCTGCAGCTGGTGGTGAGCGGAGCCAGTTCGGTAACCGGGGACGTCCGGGTCGGCCAGGCAGTGGCGGAGGTATCCGGGGCCGGCACCCTCGCCCTGACCGGGCTGGCCGAGGATTTGCGGCTGCGCGCCGCGGGGGGCAGCCAGCTGCCGCTGACGGAGCTGCGCGTCCGCCGTCTGGACGCGACACTCTCCGGAGCCAGCCACACGCTCGTCACGGTCAGCGACACCCTGGCCGTGCGCGCCAGCGGAGCCTCGGTGCTGCGTTACCGGGGAACCGGGCGCGTCACCAGGTCCCAGACGTCGGGGATGGCTTCCGTCGTACAAGATTCACCATAGGCAACATTAAATAATTAACGACTGTAGTTACGTGCGGCGGCAATCCGGCGATGTTGAAAAACGGAATGTCACCACACGGGTACGCGCTGTCACCGGGTGCGGATCACCGGATCCTTACTCGCCGTAGTATTCACCTTCTAAGACATGTCGCCCATGGCTATCTCATCACAGTTAGCTTATGCTGACCGTAAGGGGGAGTTGGTCAGCTATTGGCGCGACGCGGGGGGGCGTAGCCAATGTGTCAGGGGGACCTGGTGCCTCCGACCAGCACGGAGTACCGAGCGTGTGGGTCGGGCCAGCGATGAGAACGGATCCGTGGACGCTCACGGGGCGTGACTCAGAGTTGCGGTTTATTGCTGAGCGTGTAACTGGCGGGGATTCACGCAGTGTGGTCATCGCGGGCCCGGCCGGTGTCGGCAAGACGCGACTCGCTCGCGAGGCGCTGGCGGCGGCGAAACGCGGCGGCCGGGTGACGAGGTGGGCGGCGGGAACTAATGCGGCGGCGGCGATCCCGCTCGGAGCGGTGGCGCATCTGCTGCCAGCGGTGGAAGCGGTGGCCGATCCGCTGACACTGCTGCAGCGCGCCGGGTCCGCGATCGCCGAGCAGGGCAAGGGCCACCGGCTGGTCATCGGCGTCGACGACGCCCACCTGCTGGACGAGTTGTCGGTGACGTTGCTGCATCAGCTGGCGCTGACCCGGACCGCGTGTGTGGTGCTGACCGTGCGCAGCGGGGAGCCCGCTCCCGATCCGGTGGTGACGCTGTGGAAGAACGGGCTGGCCGACCGGCTGGAGCTGGCGCAACTGCCACGGCAGGCGATGAACAAGCTGGTGGCCGGGGTGCTTGGCGGGGTGGTGGACAGCCGCACCATTGAGCGGCTGTGGCGGGCCACCCGGGGCAACGTCCTGTTCCTGCGCGAGCTCGTGGAGGGCGGGTGCGAGACCGGTGCCCTGCGCATGCGCGATGGCGTGTGGCGCTGGGAGGGCCGGATGGATCCCACCCCCCGGTTGCGGGAGATCGTCCAGGCCCAGCTGGGCGGGCTGGGCGCCGATGAGCGCACCGCGCTGGAGCTGCTGGCCACCGATGAGCCGCTGGGCCTGGGACGGGTCGCCAGCTTGATCAACCCTGAGGTCGTCGCGGTGCTGGAGCGCCGCGGCCTGGTGACTGTGGTGAACAGCGGCTGGCGGGCCGAGGTGTGGCTGGCCCATCCCATCTACGCCACCGTTGTCCGGGATCAGCTCCCCGAGGCCAACGCCTGCCAGCTGCGCCGCCGCCTGGCCAACACCCACCTGCCGTGGAAGCGCCAGGATGATCTGCTCCGCGCCGGGCTGCTGCTGCTGGACAGCGACCAGCCCGGGGCGCACGCCACCCTGCTCTCTGACGCCGCGGTGCACGCCAACGCCCTGCTCGATCATGACAACGCCGCGCGCATGGCCCAGGCGGCGATTGACGGCAGCGATGGCCGGGATGGCGTGCGGGCGCACCTGGCGCTCGTGGAGGCGGTGCGCTGGCAGGGCAACTATGAGGAGGCCGAGCACGTCGCGGCCGGGGCGGCACCGTTCGCCACCTCCGCCGAGGACCGGTCCCGTCTCGCGGTGGTGCGGGCCCTGAACCTCTTCTTCGGCACTCGCCTGGTGGCCAAGGCCGAGGCGATCCTGCACAAAGCGGCCGCTGACGCGGCGGATACCGAGGTGAACCGCCGCATCAGCGCGGTGCACGGCGTCCTGGCGTTCTTCGCCGGCCGCCCGCAGCAGGCCGCTGAGTCCGGCGCCGAAATCCTGGCGTCGGAAGGCGTCAGCCCGGAGGCGACGGTGTGGGCCTCGGGCGCGGTCGGGGCCGCGCTAGCCGCGCGGGGCCGGACCACCGAGGCGCTCTCGGCGGTCCGGGACGGCTGGGCGGCGCTAGACCGGTGCACGACCGAGCCGGAGATCGCGATGTGCCGGCAGGTCCTGGCGCATGCCGAGTTATCGGCGCTGGTGCTCTCCGGCCAGGTGCACGACGCGCTGGAGCGTGCCATCAAGCTGCACGAGTGGTGCATGACCCAGCCGCAATGGGCCGGCGACGCGGTAGCGGCCGCCCACGTCGGGTGGTCGGCGCTGGCCGCGGGGCGCCCGCGCACCGCGCTGCGGTGGCTGTCGGAGGCCGTGGCCAGCCTGCGCCAGTGCGACCCCGGCGGTTTCGGGCAACTGTGCATCGCGCTGCTCGCGCAAACCTACGCCCAGCTCGGTGACGCCGCCCAGGCCGGCCGGTTGCTGGATGGCGGCGAGATCGGGCCTCACTGCGCGGTGTTCGAACCGGAATGGCTGCTGGCCCAGGCCTGGCACGCGGCCGCTGAGGACCGTGGCTGCCAGGCGATCGACCGGGCGCTGCGGGCGGCCACTGTCGCCGCCGGTATGGGGCAGCGCGCCGTGGAGGCACAGGCCCTGCACACCGTGGTCCGCCTGGGCCGGGCCGGTGAGGTCGTCGGCCGGTTGCGGCAGCTAGCCGGGCAGGTCGAGGGCCCGCTGGTGAGCGCCTACAGCGCGCACGCGCAGGCGGCGGCCGCCACCTCCGGAGCCGGTCTCGACGAGGCTGCGGCCGAGTTCGAGAC
>DASTBN010000187.1:0-2045 GCA_035712045.1 Pseudonocardiaceae bacterium | reverse complement strand
AAGCGCGCAGGCGGGCGGTACCGGTGGCATAGGGAGTGCGCTGGAGTAGGCCAGCGGCGGTAGTGGCGTAACGGCACGCGTCAGCGACATTGCCCGCGTGCAGCTCAGCCGTGGCGAGATCAGTCAGCGCGAGAATACGGGCACGGCGGTCGGTGGGTGGGAGTTGGTCGAGCGCGGCGGTGAGCGCGGCCCGGGCTTCCGTGTGCGCACCGGCTCGTAAGCGAGTATGGCCGGTCACCGCGGCCAGCTGAGCGGGGCCATAGTCGAGGAGCGGGTAGGACCGCTGGGCATATGCTGTGGGCCTGGCCCGGTGGAGGGCGTCTTCGGCGGCGGTGTGATCACCGGAATCGGCGGTAAGAGTGGCCTGGATGCCCGCCAGCCAGGGTGTGAGGGCGGGTGCGTGCTCGGCGTGGACGCGGGCGGCGGCGAGATGCTCGAGCGCGGCGCTGGCCAGGCCTTCGGCGTGAGCGAGCTGCGCGGTGTAACCGAGAGCGGTGGCGGCGGCCTGGTCGTCACCGGCTTCCCGGGCGCTGTCGACAGCTATTCCGTAGTACGCGCGACCGGAGAGAGCATCCCCAAGGTCTTCGGAGGCCAGGCGGCCAGCGAGGGTGGCGACCCTCGCGCGGTTGCGCAACAACTGGCGCCGCTGAGCATCGGTGTGGTCTCGCCCGAGTGATGCGGTCACCATCCGCAGGTGCGCGGCGACCGGTGTGAGCAGCGCTGCCGGGTCAGCGGTGGCGTGCAAGGCTCCATACCGCTGGGCGAGCTGCTCCAGCTCGGGGAGCGTGGCGGTAGCGGCGCGGGCGTGACCGGCGGGATCAGCGGCGGCCGGGTCCAGCAGCCCGAGCATGGTCCGTCGGCTGGTCGCGGTGTCTTTCCACGCCGAGAGCATCTGCGGGGCCAATGCGGTCCCAGCGGCACCGAGCTGATCAAGCAGGCTCGCGGCCTTATCCAGCATCGCCACCAGCGACTCAGTATCCCCTACTGGGCGGCTGGGCTCTGGCGAGGGGAGTGGGGCGAACCCGAGCTGTTCGGCCGTCACGCCGAACAGCTGACACAGCAGGGCCTTATACCGTGGGCTGATGCCTTTCGCGCCGCGTTCCCACTTCGCCACCATGTCAGCGTTGACCGCAGCGCGTCCCTGGCCGTGAGTCCAGGCGAAATAGTTCAGCTTGTCCGCCAGCTGCTGCTGGGTCCATCCCGAGTCCGTGCGCAGCTCCCGCAACCGGGGACACCCAGTCTTGACCGGCATGTCGTGGGCACCCCCTTCCCCCATGGATCGCGCTACCGGCCAGCCGGGACAGTCACCTCCTGGGCGCTCCCGGCTGGCCGCGTGTCTGCGAAGCTATGGCCGGAATCGAGGCAGGACCCGGAAAAGAATTCCGGGGTTGGCCCAGGGGGCTCGGAGAGGGTGAATGCATGCGAGGACTAGCGGACACGCTGTCGATGGGAGAGCGCATCGCCTGGTACCGGCTGCGGCGCGGTATGTCACAGGAAGTGCTGGCCGGGCTGGTTGACCGCACGGCGGACTGGCTCAGCAAGATCGAGAATAACCGGATCGATCTCGATAGGTTGTCCGTTCTGCAATCGCTGGCGTCAGCGCTGGACGTGACGGCCGGGGATCTGATCGGCGAGCCGGTACTGCTGGACTGGTCGCTCGACGGGGGCCGCTCGACAGTGCCCGCCCTGCGAACCGCGCTGATGGACTACCGCCAGATCACTGCGCTGTTGACTCACGCGCCGAGCGGTCCGCCACCCGGGCTGGACGCGCTCGCCCGTGACATAGGCCAGGTATGGGACGCTTATCAGGATTCCCGCTACGGCTATGTGACCAGTCGGCTGCCCTCACTGCTGGCCACGGCGCAATCCGCCGCTCGCGCGTACACGGGTGAGGGCCGGGAACGCGCGAAGAGCCTGCTGGCGATGACCCACCAGGCGGCCGCCATGATCCTGACCAAGCTCGGGGAGGCCGACCTTGCCTGGATCGCGGCTGACCGTGGCCTGGTCGCCGCGCAAGACTCGGGTAACCCAGTCGTGATCGGCTC
>DASTBN010000186.1:0-3208 GCA_035712045.1 Pseudonocardiaceae bacterium | reverse complement strand
GCCCACGGCAGGGGCCACCTGGCACCGCACTCCCACCCGTCGGTGCTGCCCGGTGACCTCCTGATCGCTGACAACGAGAACAACCGCCTGCTCATCGTCGACCCGCACGGCCGGATCCGGTGGAAGTTCCCTCGCCGCGGTGATCTCGCCCACGGCCAGCGCTTCCTGGTGCCGGACGACGCGTTCTTCTCCCCGGATGGCAGGGACATCATCGCCACAGAAGAGGATTACTCGGTCATCAGCGTGATCGACATCGCCCGGCACAAGATCGTCTACCGGTACGGGACGCCCGGCGTGCCGGGCAGCGGGAACAACCACGTCGCCAACCCCGATGACGCGCTGATGATGCCCGGCGGGATGATCATCACCGCGGACATCGAGAACTGCCGCCTCCTGCTGGTCGCGCCGCCGTCCCACCGGCCGCGCCGGGTCATCGGCCGGACCGGAGTCTGCGCGCACGACCCGCCGCACCTGCTCACCAGCCCGAACGGGGCCTTCCCGGCCACCAGCGGCAGGTACCTGGTCACCGAGATCAACGGCGACTGGGTGAGCGAGATCGGGCTCGACGGGCACCTGCTCTGGTCCACGCACCCGCCGGGGGTCGCCTACCCGTCCGACACGGTCGAGGTCTACCCGGGCCGGTACCTCACGACCGACTACTCATCCGCGGGGCAGGTGGTCGAATTCGACTCCCGCGGCCGCCTGCTGTGGCGGTTCCGCGGCCTGGACCACCCGTCGCTGGCACTGCCCCTGCCCAACGGGGACATCCTCGTCAACGACGACTACAACGATCGCGTCATCGTGATCGACCCCATCACCCACCGCATCGTCTGGCAATACGGCCACACCGGCAGGGCCGGGAGCGCACCCGGCTACCTCAACGACCCGGACGGGGTCGACCTGACGCCCCCCAGCTCCATGCTGATCTCGCACGCCGCGACGATGGGACGGCCATAGGCCCAGGTCACCAGCGCAGGCGCCGGTCAGCCGTAGGTCGGGACCAGCGCATCACTGTCCACGATCCGCACGCCCAGCGGCAGGAACGAGACAGGAATGATCTTGAAGTTGGCGAGCCCCAGCGGGATCCCGATGATCGTCAGGCACAGCAGGATCCCGGTGACCAGGTGGGCGATCGCAAGTTCCCAGCCGAACAGGATGATCCAGATGATGTTGCCGATGAGGGCACCGACGCTCATCCCCCCCTCCCGCGGGGCGATGGTCCGGCCGAACGGCCACAGCACATAGTTCGCGATCCGGAACGCGGCGATACCGAACGGGATCGTGATGACCAGGAAGAACAGGAGGAAGCAGATCAGCCCCGCGATCGCATAGGCGATGCTCATCCAGATGCCGCAGAGGACCAGCCAGATCACGTTCAGGATCGTTCTCATCGCATCCCCCAAAGCTGGTTCCGCGCGCCCCCGCCACTCCCGGTCGAGCCTATCAAGGCGCCCGCGGCGGGCACGGGCCTGCCCGGCCAGCGCCCCGAGGCGGGCACGGGCACGGAAGCCGCCCGCCCGGCGCGGAGCCTGACGTCACACGGCTGAGCTTTCAGGCGCAGGTCCTAGTCCAGCTCCAGCAGGGGGTCCAGGCCGAGCGTCAGCCCGGCCGGCAGCGACGCGACCCCGCGGACCCCCAGCAGCACCCCTGGCATGAACGAGGCGCGGTCCAGCGAGTCGTGCCGGATCGTCAGGATCTCGCCGTGCCCGCCGAGCAGCACTTCGTGGTGCGCGACGAGCCCCGCCAGCCGGACCGAGTGGACGTGCACCGCGTCCAGGACCGCGCCGCGGGCGCCGTCCAGGGCGGTGACCGTGGCATCGGGCGGCGGCCCGAGTCCCGCCGCCGCCCGGGCCCCGGCGATCAGCGACGCCGTCCGGCCCGCGGTTCCCGATGGCGCGTCCGCCTTGCCCGCGTGGTGGAGCTCGACGACCTCCGCCGAGTCGAAGAAGCGGGCGGCCTGCGCGGCGAACCGCATCATGAGGACCGCGCCGATCGAGAAGTTCGGCACGATCAGCGACCGGGTGCCGGGCGCGGCGGCCAGCCACTCGGCGACCTGCGCCGTCCGGGCGTCGTCGAAACCGGTCGTGCCGACGACGGTCTCCAGGCCCTGACCGATGCACCAGCGCAGGTTGTCCATGACCGCGTCCGGGTGGGTGAAGTCGACCACCACGTCACTGCCGGTCAGGACCTGCCGGTCGTCCCCCACGTCCACTCCGGCGGCCAGCGTCATGTCCGGCGCCCCGGCCACCGCCGCACATACCTGCGAGCCCATGCGCCCTTTGGCGCCCAGCACCCCGACCTTGATCATGTCTGCCTCCTCGGTCACGTGCAGGGGCGGCAGGCGTCAGGACAGCGCCGCCGCGAAGCTGGCATCGTCGTCGAACGGGCCGACCACCGCGAGCACCTTGGGCTGGTCCAGGATCTCGGCCGCGACCCGGCGCACGTCGTCGTGCGTGACCGCCTCGATCGAGGCCAGGATCTCCTCCACCGGCTCCAGCCGCGGGTAGACCAGCTCCGCCTTGCCCAGCCGGCTCATCCTCGACGAGGGATCCTCCAGGCTCAGCACGATCGACCCGCGTAGCTGGCCCTTGCCCCGCTCCAGTTCGGCGTCGGTCAGCCCGCCGGAGACAACCTTGGCGATCTCCTCCTGGCAGATGGCGAGCACTTCGTCGGCCTTGGCGGGCAGACAGCCCACATACACACCCCACGTGCCGGTCTCGGCGTGCTGTGAGGCGAAGCTGTACACCGAATAGGCCAGCCCGCGCTTCTCCCGGACCTCCTGGAACAGCCGCGACGACATCCCCCCGCCGAGGGCGGCGTTGAGCACGCCGAGCGCGAACCTGCGGTCATCGTTCCGCGACAGTCCCTCACATCCGAGCACGAGGTTCGCCTGCTCGATGCTCCGCGATACCAGCTTCACGCCGCGGCCCGCGCCGCCGGGCACGGCTTCCCCCAGGCCGCCGAGCCGCGGCGGATCCGGCGCCACAGCCGTGGCCGCGGCCGCAGCGAACGACTCGCGGACACCGGCGACGACCGCCTCGTGCTGGATGCTGCCCGCCGCGGCCACCACCAGGCTCGGCGGCGTGTACCTGGACTGATAGTGATCGGAGATCTGCTCCCGCGTGATCGAGTTGATCGACTCGGCCGTGCCCAGGATGGGGCGGCCGAGCGGGGTGTCGCCGAACAGCTGGGCCGCGAACGCCTCGTG
>DASTBN010000185.1:0-3118 GCA_035712045.1 Pseudonocardiaceae bacterium | reverse complement strand
CCACGTGGCGCCGTCGCGCAGCCGGACGGGGCGCAGCCTGACCTCGCCGGCGGCGACCCGGACTGGGCCCAGCCGCGCGGGCCAGCCGGGGTGGCGGCTATCGGGACCGGAGCCGAACATGACGTCTCATTCGCCCCGGCTCATCCACGCTGGGCGAGGAAGCTCACGGCCACCTGCTCGCCGATCGGCACCTCGGTGGTGTCCGGGTCGGTGAGGATCAGGCAGTTCGCCTCCGCCAGCGAGGCCAGCAGATGGGCACCGGAGATGCCCAGGGGTTGCACCAGGTATTCCCCCGTGTCGGGATCGCGCAGCAGCTGGCCGCGCAGGAAGCCGCGCCGCCCGGGGGTGGACGTCACCGGGGACAGCAGGCGCGCGGTGATGGTGCGCCGGTGGGGGTTACGTTTGCCCAGGGAGAGCCGGATCAGCGGCCGGACCAGGACCTCGAAGATCACCAGCGCGCTGACCGGATTGCCCGGCAGCAGGAAGGTGGGCACCGAGTCGGGTCCCAGCCGGCCGAAACCCTGGACCGAACCGGGATGCATGGCGACCCGCTCGACGTCCAGCGGGCCGAGCTCGGCCAGGGCCCCGCACAGCTGCTCCCCCATCGCTCCGCCCACCACCCCGGTCACCACCACGATCTCGGAGAGCAGCAGCCTGCCCTCGACCGCCTCGCGCAGCCGGGACGGCTCGCTGGAGACGATACCGACCCGGTGCACTTCTGCGCCCGCGTCGCGCCCGGCGGCGGCCAGCGCGTACGAGTTGACGTCATACACCTGCCCGGTGCCGGGCGTGCGGTCGACGTCGAGGAGTTCCTCGCCGACCGAGAGCACCGACAGCCGGGGCCGCGGGTGCACCCGCACTTTGGCCCGTCCCACGGCGGCGAGCAGCCCTACCTGCGCCGCGCCGATCACCGCTCCCGGACGGACCGCGACATCACCAGTCTGCACGTCCTCCCCGGCGCGGCGCACATAGGCTTTGGAGGGCACTGGGCTCACCACGGTGACTTTCGCCGCGTGCGGCGTCCCGTCCTCGGTGTGGTCCAGCGGGACCACGGCGTCGGCCAGCGCGGGCAGCGCCGAGCCGGCGGCCACCCGGACCGCCTGGCCGGGCTGCAGCCGTAACGGCTGCCGCGAACCGGCGGCGATCTCCCCCACTACCGGCAGGGTCACCGGCACCTCGGTGACGTCCACGCTCCGGACCGCGAATCCGTCGATCGCGGCCTGATCGAAACCGGGTAACGCCCGCTGGGCGACAACTTCCTCCGCGCACAGCATGCCCTGCGCCTCGGAGATCGCGACTCGCACGGGTGCCGGGCGCACCGCAGCGTCCAGTACCCGTGCGAGGCGCTCGTCCAGTGACTTCACGGACTCTCCCGCGCCAGCCTATCGCGTAGCCAGCCGCGCAGATCCGGGCCGATACCCGGATCCGCCAGCGCGAAATCGATCGACGCCCGCAGCAGCCCGGACGGGTTGCCCAGGTCGTGGCGCTCGCCGCGATGCACATACACGTGCACGGGATGCCCGCCGGCGATCAGCAGCGCGATCGCGTCGGTGAGCTGGAGTTCACCTCCGGCACCGGGCTCGATCCGGTGCAGCGCGTCGAATACCGCGCGATCCAGCAGGTAACGGCCGGCCGCCGCGATAGTGGACGGCGCCTCCTCGGGCGCGGGCTTCTCGACCATGCCGAGTACCCGTTTGACGTCGGGGTCGCTGGTGTGCTCGATCTCGAACACCCCGTAGGCGGAGATCTGCCCGCGCGGGACGTCAAACCCGCACAGCACGCTGCCGCCGTGCCGCTGGCGGATCCCGGCCATCGTGGTCAGCACACCGGTGGGCAGCACGAGATCATCGGGCAGCAGGACCGCGACCGCATGATCGCGCTCATCCAGTAATCGCTCGGCGCAGCCGACCGCGTGTCCCAGCCCCAGCGGCTTGTCCTGGTAAGCGACCTCGGCCTGGATCAGTTCCGGGGCCCGGCGCACTTTGGCCAGCAGCTCGTTCTTGTTCCGCCCGCGCAGCTCGGCCTCCAGATCCGGGCTCGGATCGAAGTACGACGCCACCGCTTCCTTGCCGCGTGAGACGACCAGCACCAGCCGCTGCGCCCCGGCCTGCGCCGCCTCCTCCGCGACGTACTCGATGCCCGGCGTATCGACCACCGGGAGAAGCTCTTTTGGCACGGCCTTGGTGGTCGGCAGGAACCGGGTGCCAAGCCCAGCAGCCGGGACCACCGCCGTCCGAAACCCCGCTATCGACCCAGTCATAGCGGCCGACCCTATGGTGCCCACGTTACAGATCAGGCTCTGGGGTGCCCGGTGGGCCCGGCACGAAGCCTGAACGGCCTCCCCCGCAGGCGTCCGCGCCCCGATATGGAGACTTAACGGGGTCATCGGGGCTCTCCAAACCCCGTTAAGTCTCCATATCGGGTGGCGGTGGGCCGGGGGTGGGCGAGAGCGGTAAGTGGGCGCTGCGCAGGCGGGTGATCGCGGCGCGGGAGGCGCTGCCAGCGGCGGTGCGGGAGGCGGAGGCGGCCGCGCTGGCGGAGGCGGAGTTGCCTGTGGAACCGCCAGGCGCGGTGTGCGCGTACTGGCCGGTGCGTGGTGAGCCTGGCGCACCGCAGCTACTCGACTCGCTGCGGGATACGGGCTGCCGCGTTCTGCTGCCCCTGCTCAGCCCTCGGGGCCCGCTGGACTGGGCGGAGTACACGGGCGCGGCGGCGCTGCGGGAGGGACCGCTGGGACTGCGGGAACCGGCGGGGCCGCCGCTGGGCCCGGCCGCGATCGCCACGGCCTCACTCGTGCTCGTTCCAGCGCTGGCGGTGGACTGGCACGGGATCCGGCTGGGCCGCGGTGGCGGGCACTACGACCGCAGCCTCCCGCTGGCCAGGCCCGGCGCCCTCCTGGTGGCTGTCGTGCGCGACGAGGAAGTGCTGGCCTCGGTGCCGGCGCAGCCACATGACGTCCCGGTCACCGCAGCGCTCACGCCGGGACGGGGCCTGTTCGCGTTGCGCCGACGATCCCGTGGGTAGCCTTGCTATCATCGCGTTGGCACTCTCACTCGCAGAGTGCTAGCCAGTACGTGGAGGGCGAGACGTGCCAACCTACTCTTACGCGTGCACCGCG
>DASTBN010000184.1:0-2913 GCA_035712045.1 Pseudonocardiaceae bacterium | reverse complement strand
TCCGGAGCGCTGCCCTCGGCGGCGAGGACGTCCTCGGCGAAAAGCCGGGCCCTATCGAGGTCATCGGCGGCGAAGGCCACCTCGGCATCGATGAGGGCCATGCGGGCGCGCACACCAGCCGGTGGGTCGGTTCCGGCCAGGCCCCGGGCGGCGCCGAGATGGTGACGGGCCATCTCCCACCGGGAGGCGCTCACCGCCGCCTGGCTGAGGCGAAGGTGAACCTCCGTCCGCAGTTCCGGCGCCTCGGTCCCGAGCCGGGTGATGAGCTGGCCGCCGGCCGCCGCTGCCTCCTCAACCCGCCCGGCCAGGGCCAGCGCTTCGACCAGGAGAAGTTCCGCTTGTTCCCGCTCGGGAGTGCCTTCGAGGAGGTCAGCGGCACGCCGCAGGGTACCGATCGCAGTGGCCAGCGCCCCATAGGCCAGCGCCTGGCCGCCGGACTCGCTCAGCAGCGTTCCGGCCCGGCGGCGGTCCCCGGCACGGTTCGCCAGCTCGGCCGCCAGCTCGCGCAGGTCGCCTTCCAGGCGCGGGTGTGCGGCGTCCAGAACGGCGAGCGCCGCCGAGGCCAGGGCCCGCTGGCGGGGTGGCAGCATGGTATCGAGCACCGCCTCGCGAGTCAGCGCGTGCCGGAAGCGGTAGGCCGTGCCGTCGGCGCTCACCAGCAGTTGCTCGACGGCGAGCCCGAGCGTCTCCGCCACCAGGGCCGCAGTCTGGCCGCTCACGGCCGGGAGCAGCTCCCAGTCGAAGTGGCGGCCGAGGATAGCAGCGGCCTCGATCACCGACCGCTGCGGTTCGCTGAACCCGGCCAGGCGCTCGCGGACGGTCTCGGTGAACGACTCCGGCAGCCCGGGCGACGCCAGCAGATCTTCCACCAGCAGCGGTACGCCTTCGGCGGAGGCCTGCACCCGGCGCAGGAGGTCCGCCTCTGCTCCCGGGATGCAGGCCTGGACCATGCGCGCCATGTCGTCATCGCTGAGCCGGTCAAGATCGAGGTGAAGTACGCCGGGCCGGCCCCGCTGCCGGCGGGCCACCTCCAGTGCGGCCGACGGCCGGTTGGCGCGCAGGGTAAGTACGCACAGCAACGACTCGCCACCAAGGTGCTCGCCCAGGTACTCCATCAGGGCCACGGTGTCCGGGTCCGCCCAGTGCAGGTCCTCTAGCACCATGACCAGGCCCTGCGGCGCGAGGCGCCGAAGAAGCTGGATCAGCGCCTCACCGCGGATCCCAGGTGAGACCTCGCCACTCCCCGGAGCGCGGCCAGCCATCCCCGGCAGCAGCGCGCTCAGCGCGGGCAGCCAGGGCTCCATCGTCGCGTCATCGGGAACGGCCCGGTCCCGCAGGAGCTGCACCAGCGCGTCCGTTAGCGGGCGGTAAGCAGCGGTCGCTGACTGCGGCACCGCCCGGCTGGTAACGACCCGGATGCCACGGCTGGCCGCCCGGCTGGCCGTCTCCAGGGCCAGCCGGGACTTGCCGATCCCCGGCTCCCCGGTGATCACCACACACCCGCCGTGCCCGGCCATAGCGGCCGTCAGCGCCGCGTCGACCGCCTCCAGCGCGGCGTCCCTGCCGATCACGACCGGGCACAATACCTGCGCCATCAGTCCATTCTGACAGCAATCCCTCGATATCGGAGAAGGGTCATCGGTTCCCGGAACGGGCGGCGCCAGCGGCCCCCCGTTGACCAGGAGTGCTCCCGCATCCGGCTTGCCAGTGCTGTTTGCCAGTGCCGTCGAGGCGACCAGGCGGTCCAGGAAGGGCCCGTGCGCGAGCGGATCATCGCGCGCTGCCTAGGCGCGCCCACCCTTCCGACGGGTCCTGCAAGTCATGATCAGCACCGGCTTGGCGGGGATGGGCTCACACTCGCCATGATCATCCTGTCGGGCTGTCAAACCTTCCGAAATGTGCTCCTGACGGCCACCTTCCCGTCGCGGATAAGGAAATAGTCACAGCCGTGTGACTCGGCTGGCTCTCCCTCGTTGGTGACACCGACCCACCTCCATTCGTAGTAAGCCTCGTCACCAGCGAACACTTCGTGAACCGTCTCGAACTGACCGGACTTGTGTGCACCGAGGAACCCAAACAGCGCATCGGCGATCGCCGCGGGGCCCGCAAAGCTTGCCCCCGACGCGCCCGGGCGGAAGACGCCATCGGACGCGAACAGCGCCACAATAGCCTCGCGATCGCGAGCGTTCACGGCATCGTTCAAAGCGCGAACGGTTGTGGCGGTCGTCTCTTCCTTTGTACTCATGCCTGAGCAAACCCTTCATCTCGTGACCGGCGGGAATGGTGTGCTGGCCGAGGAGACGCTCCCGCTGGCTGCCGCATTCCGGGCGCGGAAGCTGGAGGTCGCGTCTGCGGCGAGCGAGCTGAGGTGCCCGGCGGGTGAGCGAGCTTCACGGTCCGCTCGATCCGGTCAGGAAACCCCATGGCCCCTCCCATAATTAGCAACCGAACGGTTGCCATAATATAGCAACCGGATGGTTGCGTCAAGCGGCCACCGCTGGCCGGAGCGGCTCGTAGCGGGCGGAAAACCGCGGGAGACCGGCCGGCCCGATGCCTTAGCCTCTGCATGTGGCGCGCGATGAACGCGGAGTGACCCCGCAAGGCGAGGACTTCTCCGCCTGGTATAACGAAGTCGTCTTCAAGGCCGAGCTCGTCGACCGCGGTCCGGTCAGGGGCACGATGGTGATCCGCCCCTACGGCTACCGGATCTGGGAGCTGCTGCAGGCCGACCTCGACCGGCGGATCAAGGAGACCGGTCACGTCAACGCCTACTTCCCGCTGCTGATCCCGGAAAGCCACCTGCAGCGCGAGGCCGAGCACGTGGAGGGGTTCGCCCCCGAGCTCGCGGTGGTCACCCACGCGGGCGGCAAGGAGCTCGACGAGCCGCTGGTCGTCCGGCCCACGTCGGAGACG
>DASTBN010000183.1:0-5365 GCA_035712045.1 Pseudonocardiaceae bacterium | reverse complement strand
TCGCCCTCGATCATGGCAGCGACGATATCCCCGTTCTCCGCGCTGGGCTGCTGGCGGACGACCACCCAGTCCCCGTCGGTAATCGCCGCATCGACCATTGAGTCGCCCGTTACCCGCAGCAAAAACAGCGAGCCTTCCCCGACGATCTCCCTCGGCAGCGGGAACACGTCTTCGATCGCCTGCTCGGCTAGCACCGGGCCGCCGGCGGCGATCCGGCCGACTACCGGCACGAAGATGGGGCTGGGGCGCGCGGGCTCACCCTCGGGCGGGTGCTCGATGGCTTCCGGCGCGTCGTCGGCTGGCCGGATCCCGACCGCCCGGGGCCTGTTGTGGTCCCGGCGGAGGTACCCCTTGCGCTCCAGAGCGCGCAGCTGATGCGCCACCGACGAAGTCGAGGTGAGCCCCACCGCTTCGCCGATCTCCCGCACGCTCGGCGGGTAGCCGAATCTGGTCACCCAGTCCCGGATCACCTCGAGGACCCGTTTCTGGCGCGGAGTGAGGTCGCCGTTGTCGCTGCCGCCTTCGGGATCGGGGAAGCTGTGCATCTGCGCGGCGCCGCCTCCGCTCTGAGGACCCTCGTCCTGGAAATTCTCATCCCGGGAATCCCGATCCTGGGCACCCCGATCCTGGGCACTTCGGTCCGGGGCCGGTGATCTGGAACCGGCCATCTCTGGTTCGCCGCTGCGCTGTCGTCCCACGACTCCTCCTCGGGCCGCTGTCTCCTCGGGGCTCTCCTTGGGGAGTTGCCGGATCCACCCCGTCTCCTCGCGTCGCTGACGCTAACCACCGCTGGACCAAAGACCAAACATTTGTTCGAACAACACGCCGTCGGGTCGCCGGCATTGTCAGGGTGCCGTGATAGACACCGCACAACCGTTCGATCGAACTCGCGTTCGATGATACCCGCAGGAGGCACCGATGGCTGCGACCGCGGTCACTGAGGCAGTCACTGAGTCGGCACGGCCGCGCAACCGATCCGTGCCAGGTCGGGTAGGCACGATGAGAGTGGCTCCACCAGTTCCGGTGCCGCCTCTCGCTCCGCCGACGCGGGGTCAGCGGATGGCTCCTGCGGTGTCTGCGCTGATACCGGCCGGATCCGCGGCTGGGATGCCAGCGGCGGCTCCGCCAGCATTGCGGGTCGGCCGGGTGGCAGGCCTGCTCGCGGCTGCTGTCCTGACACTGATTGTGGTCGTTGGCCTGGGCTGGCTCGGGCAGGGCGAGGATCCTGGGCTCCCGGTGCGGACGACGGTGGTCCAGGTAGGTGCGGGGGAGACAGTGTGGGACGTGGCACGGCGGGTGGCGCCACAGTCCGGCCAGCGTGCCGTGGTGGACCAAATCCGTGAACTGAACGGTCTCGTCGGCTCCGCAGTGGTAGCTGGTCAGTGGCTGCGGGTACCAGATGGGCGATAGTGAAGCCCCGCGTCGCCGCTGGGTGGTGCTGTTTGTGTGCTGGGCGGCGTTCACCATGACGTCGGTGGATCGGTCGGCCTGGGGCCCGGCCGCCGTAGCGGTAAGCGATTCGCTGGGTGTGTCCCTGGCTGCTCTCGGCGTCTTCGCCACTGGCTATTACCTGGGTTATGTGCTGTCAAACGCCGGTGGCGGTGTGCTCATCGATTGGCTGGGCGGTCGTGCGGTGCTCACCTGCGGCGGTTTCGGCGCCGGCCTGTTCATGGTCCTGTTTGGATCGGCGAGCTCGATACCGGCCGGGATCGCCCTCCAGGGCGCGGTGGGACTGTTCGCCGGTGTCGATTTCGCCGCGGGAATCAAACTCATCACCAGTTGGTTCGCCCGCGGGCTGCAGGGTTTCGCCTTCGGAGTCTTCATGACGGCCACCTCGCTGGGGACAGTGATCGCCAACGCGGTCGTGCCCTCGCTTATCCGCGTATCCGGCTGGCAGGTGTCCTACCGGGTCTTCGGCGGGATGACGCTTCTGGTCGCGCTGCTGTGCCCGCTGCTGATCCGCGACGGTCCGAGCGCCGAGCCGAGCGGGCGCCGCCTCCCAGGCCTGCGTGTGGTGCTACGCAATCGTGACCTCGCCTTGCTGGGGCTGGCTGGTTTCGGCGGGCTCTGGGGTACCTATGGCTTCATCACCTGGTCCAACGCCTTGATGACGAAGGGAGCCGGTATCGACCCGGTCGCCGCCGGGGTCGTCCTGGTCATATTCGCGGGCATCGCGGTTGGGGTGAAGCCGGTCGTCGGCTGGGTATGCGATCGGCTGGGGCTCGGCCTGCGCATTCCCATCGTGGCGACGCTGGTGTTCTTCGGCGCGACCCTGGTGGTGTTCGGCTCCCTGCGCTCTTACACCCAGTTCCTCTGGGTCGCCCCGTTGCTCGGTATCGGCGCTTACGCCTACAGCCCCCTGACGGCGGCGATGACGCCGATCCTCACAGGGCACCGGGTGGCGGGGTCGGCGGCGGGCGCGATCAATGCCTTCTGGCAGCTCGGTAGCGTCACCGTGCCAGCGGTGATCGGCCCGGTCTTTGTCGCCACCGGCTCGTTCCTGATCACCTTCGCGGCGCTCGCCGCAGGCCCATTGATCGGGGCTGTGGCGATGCTGCTCGTCCGCGAACGGAGCCGCTAGGGCTCACCCGGGGAGGCCGCTCGACTCATCCCGTCATCCCCATATATAGTAGTTACAGCCACGTAGTTCTCCCACAACTTGGGTTTTGTTATCGCAGGTGGTTATGGCGTAGCGCGTCACTGGGCGCGTCACCGGACGTGAGGAAGCGGGGAAGAGCATGCGCTGTCCGTTCTGCCGGAACTCCGACTCGCGCGTCGTCGACTCGCGCGAGATCGTGGGCCGGCAGGCGATCCGTCGGCGCCGATCATGCCCGGAGTGCGGTCGTCGTTTCACCACCGTGGAGGAGCTGGTGCTCGCTGTGGTGAAACGCTCCGGTGTCACCGAGCCGTTTAGCCGCGACAAGGTCGTCCATGGGGTCCGCCGGGCCTGCCAGGGCAGACCGGTCGACGAGGACGCGCTGCAGCAACTCGCGCATCGGGTCGAGGAAACGATCCGGTCCCTGGGCAGCGCCGAGGTGCCCAGCCAGGAGGTCGGGCTGGCCATCCTCGGCCCCCTGCGGGATCTCGACGAGGTGGCCTACTTGCGTTTCGCGAGCGTGTACCGGTCGTTCTCCTCGATCGAGGACTTCGAGAAGGAGATCCGCGACTTGCGCGAGCTCCCCGGCCGCCAGGCACGGCGTGGAGAGGAGGGCCGTGAGCTGATCTAGCGGACCCGTGTGATCCATGACCGCACGACGAAGCAGCCAGGAATTCCGGGCGGGGTGACCCGGGCCGGGCAGTAGGCACACCGCGAGAGAGGGACGAGGATGACCGAAACCAAGCGCGCGTTGCGGATGGAGCGGGTCTACACCACGGAGAACCGGCATCCTTACGACGAGGTGACCTGGCAGCGCCGGGACGTGGTGATGACCAACTGGCGGGATGGCACCGTCAACTTCGAACAGCGCGGCGTGGAGTTCCCCGACTTCTGGTCGGTCAACGCGGTCAACATCGTGACCAGCAAGTACTTCCGCGGCGCGGTGGGCAGTGATCAGCGCGAGTCAAGCCTGCGCCAGCTAATCGACCGGGTGGTGGGCACCTATACCGCAGCTGGCGTGCGGTACGGATATTTCGCCACCGAGACCGATGCCGAGATCTTCTCCCACGAGCTGACCTGGATGCTGGTGCACCAGGTATTCAGTTTCAACTCCCCGGTCTGGTTCAACGTCGGCACGACGTCGCCGAATCAGGTGAGCG
Organism: Pseudonocardiaceae bacterium; assembly: GCA_035712045.1. GTDB lineage: Bacteria > Actinomycetota > Actinomycetes > Mycobacteriales > Pseudonocardiaceae. The sequence goes on along the minus strand of DASTBN010000183.1, from coordinate 1,609 downwards.
CGTGTTTCATCCTTTCCGTGGACGACACGATCGATTCGATTCTCAACTGGTACCGGGAAGAGGGGCTGATTTTCAAAGGCGGTTCGGGCGCTGGCCTGAACCTGTCCCGTATCCGCTCGTCGAAGGAATTGCTGTCCTCCGGCGGTACCGCGTCCGGCCCGGTGAGCTTCATGCGTGGCGCGGACGCCTCGGCGGGCACCATCAAGTCGGGAGGGGCGACCCGGCGCGCCGCCAAGATGGTAGTGCTCGATGTCGATCACCCGGATATCGCCGAGTTCGTGCAGACCAAGGCGGCCGAGGAACGCAAGATCCGGGTGCTCCGTGACGCCGGATTCGACATGGACCTCGGTGGCAAAGACATAGCCTCCGTCCAGTACCAGAACGCCAACAACTCCGTCCGGGTCTCCGATGAGTTCATGCGCGCTGTGGAGATCGACGGTGACTTCGGCTTGCGCGCCCGGATGACCGGAGAGGTCATCGAGACGGTGCGGGCCAAGAAACTCTTCCGGGACATCACTCAGGCCGCCTGGGAATGCGCCGACCCTGGTTTGCAGTACGACGGCACGATCAATGACTGGCACACGTGCCCGGAGTCGGGGCGGATCACGGCGTCCAATCCGTGCAGCGAATACATGCACCTCGACAACTCGAGCTGCAACCTCGCCTCGATCAATCTGATGAAATTCCTCCGCGAGGACCTCACGTTCGACGCGGAGCTGTTCGCCAGGACGGTCGAGCTCGTCATCACCGCGATGGACATCTCGATCTGCTTCGCGGACTTCCCCACTGAGGCCATCGCCGATATCACCAGGGCGTACCGGCAGCTCGGCATCGGCTATGCCAACCTCGGCGCGCTGCTGATGGCCACCGGGCACGCCTACGACTCCGATGGCGGACGCGCGCTGGCCGCGGCGATCACCTCGCTGATGACCGGTACCGCCTACAAGCGCTCCGCTGAGCTGGCCGGTGTCGTCGGGCCCTATCATGGCTATGCCCGTAACGCCGAGGCTCACCAGCGGGTCATGCGCAAGCATGCCGCCGCCAACGACCTGATCCGCACCTATGCTCACAATGAACGTGCCGTGCGGAATGTCGCCACGAGGGCCTGGCAGGATGGTATCCGGATCGGCGAGAAAAGTGGCTGGCGAAATGCGCAAGCCAGTGTATTAGCGCCGACCGGCACTATAGGATTCATGATGGATTGTGACACGACCGGTATCGAGCCAGATTTTTCCCTGGTGAAATTCAAGAAACTGGTCGGTGGCGGATCCATGCAGATCGTCAACCAGACCGTGCCGAAGGCGCTCGCCGCTCTGGGATACCAGCAGGAGCGGAGCGAGGCGATCATCGAATATATTTCTGAGCACGGTCACGTGATCGACGCGCCGGGGCTGCGCCCTGAGCATTACGAGGTATTTGATTGCGCGATGGGGGAGCGGGCCATCCCCCCGATGGGTCACGTGCGGATGATGGCGGCCACCCAGCCGTTTATTTCAGGTGCTATCAGCAAGACCGTGAATATGCCCGAGTCGGCCACGATCGCCGATGTCGAGGAAATCTATCTCCAAGCCTGGAAGATGGGTCTCAAGGCGATAGCGATCTACCGGGA
>DASTBN010000182.1:0-2990 GCA_035712045.1 Pseudonocardiaceae bacterium | reverse complement strand
TGAACGCAGCACAAGCGGATGAAGCCGCTGCCGCGTTGACATCACGGGCCGAGGCTCGGCGCGTTAGCGCCATTCAAACACTCTCTAGTAATCAGCGGGTGCAACTCGGCCAGTTTTTCACTCCAGAGCGTGCGGCGGCGCTCATAGCAGATCTGCCGCGCCTTCCAGAGGCAGGCCGACTCCGTGTACTTGATCCAGGGGCGGGCTCAGGGTCGCTCGCAGCGGCTCTGGCTGCCCGGGTGCTCCGAGAATATCCCGCGCTAGAGCTAGAAATCGTAGCTGTCGAGATTGATCCCGCGGTAGGACGCTATCTCCAAGCGACTTTAACCGATCTCACCGAGACCGCTGGTGCAGCTGGGGTTAGCGTGACAACTGAGATCGTATTGGGCGACTACATCGAGCTTTCGACTAGCTTGATGACGAAGACCGCCGTCCTCGACAGTCCATTTGACTTGGTTATTATGAACCCACCATACCGCAAGCTGGGACTCGATTCTTCACATCGTCGGGCGCTCTTCTACCAGGGTGTCGAATGCCCGAATCTTTATGCTGCATTTCTTGCTCTTGGTGTAGCAGCTCTTGATATTGGAGGGCAGCTTGTCGCGATCACTCCTCGTTCGTTCGCGAATGGACCTTACTTCGGACAGTTTCGCCGCTTTCTGCTCGACCGGTTGTCGCTTGATCGGCTACATATCTTCGAATCCCGTTCGACAGTTTTCTCTGATACGGGAGTGCTCCAGGAGAACGTGGTCCTTTCGGGCACACGCGAAGGCGGTAACAATAAGGTTATTTTGTCTGCAAGTCGCGGTCACACGGATAGGTCATTCGAACGTATCGTAAGTTACAACGAGGTGGTGCGTCCCGGGGACGGGCAGCGTTTCATTCGCATCTTGGCCGATGACCGCGATACCGTTACTGCGCAGACTATAGCCGACTTGCCCGCAACGTTACCTGACCTTGGCATCCAGGTGTCGACCGGCAAGGTCGTTGACTTTCGTGCGCGGGAGAACCTGCGGAAGATCCCGGAGCCCGACAGTGTGCCGCTGATCTACCCCGGCAATGTGAGGAGCGGGGTTATCGAGTGGCCGCGGAAGATCCGTAAAGATCAGGCCTTCGTTGTGAGATCCCAAGCTGAAGAGAAAAAATTTCTACTACCTACCGGCTTCTATGTGGCCGTTAAACGCTTTTCCGCTAAAGAAGAGCGGCGGCGGGTAGTCGCTGCGGTTTGGGATCCCGGTCAACGCGCATCGGCTGTCGCGTTTGAAAACCATCTCAACATCTTTCACGCTAATGGGGCCGGGCTCGGCCGCGACCTAGCTGTAGGACTTTGCTATTGGCTGAATAGCTCACTCGTGGACGATTTCTTTCGCACCTTCTCTGGTCACACGCAGGTAAACGCCACAGACTTGCGGACCCTACGCTTTCCTCCGCTCGGTGTACTAAAATTTCTCGGGTACGGGCAGGAGATGTTACTGCCTACGCAGGACGAGATTGATCGATTGATCATGGACGTAATTAGTGCTATGGATGGTGCTGCGTGAGTTCGTCGATCGTCAGTAACCCTCAATCCTTTCCGTGCCGCTGGAAGGTCGGCCCGGCGACGGGTTCGGGGTGTGGCGGTTGGACCGCTCCGTGCGGCACCTCATCGAGATCGTCAACACCCTCGCCGAGCGGGCGTCGGTTTCCGCTCCCTGACGGAGGGCATCGACACCACCACCCCGGTCGGCAAGCTCGTGTTCCGCATCTTCGCCAGTCTCGCCGAGTTCGAACGGGAGATCATCCGGAAGCGCACCAACGCCGGTCTTGAGACGGCACGGGCTCGCCCCTTTGACCGCGCTTCAGCGGCCCAGCTGGGAGATGGGGGCGGTTTGGCTGCCGCTGCGCAGGGGGCCGGGGGACCACCAGCCGGAGCGGACGGCGGTGCCGGTGATCAGGGCGGGAGGCTCGGCGTCGGGGACCCGGGGCTGGATCACCATCAGCTTGCCCCAGTCGGTGTCCCAGTTCTCCTTGAGATACGTGGGCACCTCGTGCTGGGTGGCGAGAATCTGCAGCCATCCGATGGGTCCGCCGGCCTCCCGGGAGGACCATGTCCTGCTGTAGTCGGTGAGCAGCTCATCGGGCAGCAGCCGGTACCGGGGTAGTTCGGCGATGCCGTTGCGGATCCCGAACGGGCGCACGCACGGGTGCACGAAACCGACCGGCCAGTCCAGGAACACCGGTGGTGTCGGGGCCACCAGGTCGGTGAGTGAGCGCAGCACCGGCACCCGGGGCGCGGAGAACGCCAGCCAGCCCTCCTCGGTGACGTCGGCGTCAGCGGCGATCAGCCGCACCGCGTCGGCGCCGGCGGCGCGGCCGGTGACGCCCATCCGGTAGTCCCGCCAGCCGGGGGCGTTGGCGGTGGCCCGCCCACCGACCGGGACCTGGCTGATCACCCGGAACCCGTGCTCGGTGCGCCGCCCGAACTCGGCGACCAGCGGCGTGGTGGGCGAGAGCTTCCCGGCGACGGAGACGACCACTGGCGCCAGGCCCTGGCGGGCAGCGGCGGGCAGGGCGTACCAGTCGGTGCGGACATTCCCGGTGCCGGGACTGTCCGGGGAGAAGCTGCTCCAGATCGGGATCTCCGCGCCACCGAGTCCGGACGGCGGGGCCTCCACGGGATTGTCGTTGTCGGTGCCCGGCTTGGGCAGGCGGTCACCCCTGCTGATCGTGGCGCTCTGCCAGTCGCCCTGGGGGGCGGGACGCTCGGCGGGATTCAGGATGACGGAGAACCGGTTGAGCTCGAAGCCGCGCTGCAGCGGGATATCCGCCAGCAGCGTGCCACGCAACGGGCGCAGCGCTCCGGCCCGCCGGTCCGGCTCCACGGATACCGCGTCGGTGAGGTTGCAGCTGTGCCCGGTGATGTGGGCGATGTTGGCGGCGGCCATGCTGTAGCCATCTCGCTGCTTGTGCATGGCCTTGACCATGGCGAACACCTCGGCGAGCACCAGTAG
>DASTBN010000181.1:0-3738 GCA_035712045.1 Pseudonocardiaceae bacterium | reverse complement strand
CGGGGTAGTGCTTCCCGAGGGCTGCCGCCGCATCGTCGAGCAGCCGGTCGATGGTGGTGAGCTCCGCTTCGCTGGCGCGAAGGCGGCACTCGCGCTCCTTCTGGGCGCTGACAGCCGTGTTGACCTCCTGCTCGGCCAGCGCCAGCTCCCGACGTGCCGCCAGGAGCGGCTCATAGGGGGGCTGCGCCCTGGTCTCCTCCGGGATGCGGACGCGCTGGGCGGCGTCCAGCTCATGCTGGGCGGCACGCACCTCGTTGGCCAGCCACTCGTCCTGCTGCGACCATCGCCTGCCGCCCGCACCGAACGTCCTCACCCGCTCCCACAGCCCCGGCTGGGACTCACGGTGGCGGGCGTGGGCCTGCCAGCGCCGGTCCAGCTCGGCTGCCCACGATCGCGCCACCTGCGCGGCATCGGCCCTGCGCTCTTCGGCGATCCGCTCGATCTCAGCTTGGCGTTCTTTCGCGATGCGCTCGGCCTCGATCTGTCGCTCGCGCTCGACACGGAGTACGGCCCGGTGCCGCTCGCGCGCCCGCTCGACCTGCTCTCCGGCCGTCACCACCGAGCGCCGCAGTTCGGCGAGCTCGCTGTGCATCCGCGCTCGACGCGCTGGGGCCTGGTGAACCTTGGACCGTTGGGCGCGAATGGTACTCACGCGCGCTTGCGCGGCGCGGAAATCCGCAACGGCCGCCGACCACGGCCGTTCAGGGGTGGCCTGCTCGTAACCTTGGAGTGTGGAAAGCAGTCCGGGCCCTCTCTGGCCATCCGCCGATCCGTCAAGGGAGCCGTACCAGAAGGCACTGGCGAACCGGCCGCGATTGGCCTTGTTGCCCAGCCGGGCCGCCACGAGCGCCCAGCCCTGGGCGCCCGCCGACTGGCCGGCCTCGGCATCGGTCTCCGGGGCGAGCAGCGCCGTGGCAATCTCGGGGAAATAGCCAACCTCAGCGGCCTGCTCCCGCCACGACTCGTCGATCGCGTCTGCCGCCGGGATCTCGTCAGTGACGTTCTGCACCGCGCCATTGTTCGACGAGGCGACCACCATCTCGAAGCCGGTGAGATCGGACCGCCACGCACTGACGACCCGGGTGCGCTCTCCGGTGCTCCATCGCAGCCGCTGACCGCTGAATGCCTTCTTCGGGTCCGGCAGCGCCGCCAGCTTCTGGGCCCGCTCTACCACTAACGCCGCGATGAGGTCACGCAGCATGGTGGTCTTTCCAGTGCCGGGCGGGCCATTAACCCCCAGGACGCCGGTGTCGGTCATTTGCATCACGGTGTTCACCGCCAGCTGCTGGTTCAGCGCCAGCGCGTGCTCAGGGTGACGGGGCCAGCGGCCCGCAGGCACCGTGTCCGGGGCGGTGGCGGCCAGCACGGCACCGACCTGGTCGCGCACGTTTACTCGCCGGGCAGTGGGGATCTCAGCATCCGGACGCAGATAACCGCGCAGCGCAGCGCCGAGGTCTCCCTTGGCTGCCCGCTCGGCGATGTGGTCCAAGTCATCCATGATGAAGCTATTCAGGAACTCGTGACCGCCGGCGTTGTCTGCTGTGCGCTTAGCCACAATCTGGCTCTTGATCCGGATCTCCGCGCAGCGGAGCGCTGTGCCGATCCCGGCCATGTCGACGGCGGTGTACAGGCAGTCGCTGAGGTCGGCGGCACGCAGCGTGCGCGGGACCATGACTTCTTGTGTCGTGCCGTCATCCTGCTGGAAGGTCCGGTAGTCATTGACCAGGTCCGGCCACACATCGCGGAAGCCCTTCGCGGCACCGTCGAATCCGGAGAGCCAGTCCTGCCTGCCCCGCCTCTTTCGCGACACCTGGCCGGTGGCCCACGCACAGCTGGACAACACCTCGGAGTTGTTGAGGGCGCACCCATCCCCGCCGACCACGAACGCGGCTACGGCGCTCTCCCCTGCCGGACGCTCGTCAAAACTCTCCTGATCCGAGGTGAAGACGCGCGAGAGTATCTCGAACACCTCGTCGAGGCGATAGATACCCAAGTAGACGACGTGCCGCCAGGCCTGATTCGAACGCAGCTTGCGACGAGCGAGTTCGTGATCAGGCTCCCACGGCAGCGGCTCACCGGGCCGTACAGCAAACACCAGCCGCTCGCGACTCACTTTCTCGACGCCCTGTGGGCTGAACATCTCCACGGTCCGCCAGAACCTGACGACTTCAGCCTGCCTCGCGTCCGCTCCCCTCGCCAACCTCAGCTCCGATCATCGACCACGTCGCTCCTTCAAAGAGCTGCGGATGCTAGCGCCCTGAGGCCGGATCCACTGATGGAGTAGTTAGATGAGTGGGGTCGATCCTGACGATTTCGTCGACTTGCGAGATGTCCGCGGGACAGCCTCTCCGAGGAGCCCCAGGCTAGGCGAAACCGACCCGCTAATACGGTTGGCGCATGAACAGCTCCACTGAGTCATGGGCTGAGGGGCCCCTTATCGCGCTGGACGCGGAGACGACCGGTACCGACCCGCACCAGGACCGCATAGTGACCGTCACGGTGATCACCATCAATCCAGGCCAGCCCGGGGAGCGCCCCGAGGTCAGCACCAGAACCTGGCTGGCGGACCCCGGTGTGGACATTCCGGCCGAGGTCACCGCGATCCACGGCATCAGCACCGAGCAGGCCCGCCGCGACGGCCGCCCAGCCGCCGAGGTGATCGCCGAGGTGACCGCGTGGCTGGCCCAGGTGTGGACGGCCACCACACCGCTGTGCGCGTTCAATGCCGCCTTCGACCTGACCATGCTCGACGCCGAACTGCGGCGCCACCACGGCCGCGGCCTTCCGCTGAGCGGCCCGGTGATCGACCCGTCGTGCATCGATCATCACCTCGACCCCGACCGCGCCGGCACGCGCAACCTCGCTGCCGTCTGTGCTCACTACCAGGTGCGGCTGGATGGTGCCCACACCAGCGAAGGGGACGCGCTCGCGGCCGCGCGCCTGGCCTGGCGGCTGGCCGGGACACAGCCTGATCGCATCGGGCTGCTCGCTCCGCACATCCTGCACAGCCACCAGGCCCGCTGGTATCACGACCGGGAACTCGCCTTCGCTGACAAGCTCGACCGCAAGATCCGCTATCTGAGGGCCCAGGGCGGCAACACCGGCGAGGTGAGCCAGCTGCTGGCCCGCGCCACCAAAGTCCGCGCTCGCGCGCGATCCTGGCCGCTGCAGCATCCCGAGCCCTCCGGCCACACCCGCGATGAACACCAGGCTGCCCGCCTTGACGGCGTGGACACCGCTTCATCGCTTCGTGATCGCGCCACTGTTCTCCTCCGGGCGCTGGCTGGCGGCACCGCGACCCTGCGCGAGGACCAGTGGACGGCCATCGAGTCCCTGGTCGCCCACCGCCGCCGTGCGCTGGTTGTCCAGCGCACCGGCTGGGGTAAGTCGGCGGTCTATTTCCTGGCCACCGCGCTGCTGCGGGCCCATGGCGCTGGGCCGACGGTGATTATCTCTCCGCTGCTGGCCCTGATGCGTAACCAGATCGCGGCCGCGGCTAAGGCCGGGATCCACGCGGTGACGATGAACTCGGCGAACCCCCAGGAGTGGGACCAGGTGCAGGAGACCGTCGCATCCGGTGAGGTCGACGTGTTGCTGGTCAGTCCCGAACGGCTCAATAATCCCGACTTTCGCGACACTATGTTGCCGAAACTCACCGCGAGCGCTGGACTGCTGGTGGTCGACGAGGCGCACTGCATCTCGGACTGGGGGCATGATTTCCGGCCCGACTACCGGCGG
>DASTBN010000180.1:0-2391 GCA_035712045.1 Pseudonocardiaceae bacterium | reverse complement strand
TTAGCTCACCGCTCCCCTTTTTTAAGGGGCGGCCGTTCTGACTCTAAGTCATTGGAGATGGCCCCACCACGCCGGAACAAACGACGGTTTAAGGTGCGACGTTCCACCTGTCCGTGCAGCGTATAGGAACCGGTGATACGTTTTACCCCGCGGTGGTGCGACCGTCGGCCGAGCAGTAAGATGAAGCTCGCTGAACTTGACGGTCCACCATGCGCGCCGGACGCCTGCTCATCGGTCCCCTGCTGCGGCGGGTGGTCGGCACCCGGGCGACTGTATGGGTCGAAACCAGCGCGCCCGCGGTGGTCACCGTCCGTGCGGCCAACGGCGCCTCAGGCACCGCGCCGACCTTCTCCGCGTACAACCACCACTACGCCCTTGTCGTTGTGGAGGAACTAGTCCCGGACAGCGCCGCGAGCTACGAGGTGCTGATCGACGACGAGATTGCCTGGCCGGTGCCGAAGAACCACTTCCCGCCCAGCGTGATATGTACCCGAGCCGCCGACGACCGCGACCAGCCGGTGAGACTGATCTTCGGCTCGTGCCGGAAAACCACTGAGCACGCCGCTACCCGGCGGCTCCCCCCCGACGCGCTGAACGCGTACGCCCGCCGGCTGATTGCCGCCCCGGGGCTGGACTCACGGCCCGACCTGCTGGTCCTCCTCGGCGACCAAGTCTACGCCGATGTCACCTCGGCGACCGTGAAGCGGCTGCTCAAGCGGCGCCAAGGGCGGCCGAGGAACGCGCCGGTCGACCAGGTGGTTAGCTACGACGAGTACAGCAAGCTCTACCTGGAGTCCTGGCGGGACCCAGAGCTCCGCTGGCTGCTCTCCACCGTGCCCAGCGTGATGATCTTCGACGACCACGAGGTGATCGACGACTGGAACACATCGGCCTCTTGGCGGGCGGAAATGCGCGGACAGGACTGGTGGATCGAGCGGATCCGCAGTGGACTCGCCTCCTACTGGGTCTATCAGCACCTGGGCAACCTCTCCCCGGATGAGATCGCCGAGGACCCGCTCTACGCAAAAGTGATCGCCGCCGAGGATGCGACAGACGTGCTGCGCGAGTTCGGCGAGCGGGTCGATCGGGAGGCCGACGAGGCGCACGACGCCGAACGCTGGCTGGCGGTGCAATACCAGTGGAGCTACGCCCTTGATCTGGGCCGGACTCGCCTCGTCATGCTGGACAGCCGGTGCAGCCGGGTGCTCGAACCCGGCGCCAGAGCGATGCTTGCGCCTGGCGAATGGTCCTGGTTCCTGGACCGAGCGCGCGGCGTCTACGACCACCTGGTGGTCGGCGTCTCGCTGCCCTGGCTGCTCCCGCCAAGCGTGCATCACGTCGAGTCATGGAACGAGCGCCTCGCCGACTCGCCCAGGCCCTGGGTGGCCTGGCTCGCCGAGCGTATACGGCGAACGTGGGACCTAGAGCACTGGGCCGCGTTTCGGAGCTCCTTTGACGCCCTCGGCGCGGTTTTTGCTCAGATCGGCAGCGGCGCACTGAACCCGACCGGGGACCGGGTTGGCGCCGAGCCCGCGTACATGCCGCCGGCATCGATCAGCGTGCTCTCCGGAGACGTGCACCACTCGTACGTGGCCCGCGCCCAGTTCGACAACCCTGGAGTGCGCACGCCGGTGCATCAGCTCACCTGTTCGCCGATCCACAACCAGGCGCCGACCGCGATGCGCCCGCTAATGAAGCTATGCTGGAACCCCGGGCTGGCCTCGGCCGCCCGGGTCCTCGCGCGCTCCGCCGGAGTGCGCCGGCCCGCCGTACGCTGGGAGAAGCTGGCCGGGCCATACTGTGGCAACGCAATCGCCACCCTGGAGCATCGCGGACAGGCCGCCGAGGTTGTAATCGAGGGCATCACCAGCGACGGCCACCTGCGCGAGGTAGCCCGGCAGCGACTCGCCTCGGTGGACTGAAGCAAGTGAGTCGGAGGCGCTAGCGGATTCGCAGCAAGGTTTGAACCTCGGATTGGCAATCAGCAAGGCTTGGATCGTAGGGCCGGGGAAATCACCCCAACCAGCCCCTGTGCTTTGTTCGGCGCACATTCAACTTGTCTATCTTCAACTTGGAGGATCGCCAAATGTTGTACTGGATATATGAGCTTCCCACCGTGGCGGTTGTGGGCATATTCGCTGCGTTGTTTGTCGCTATTTGTTGGGTGGCAACTATCCTCTCACGGCCCATCGTCCAAACACGCATTCATCGGCCGTCTGGGCTCAACGAATTGGTGGGCGATTTTATGCAATATTTTGGCGTTATCTACGGCCTACTGCTTGGGCTTCTGGCGGTGGCCACATATCAAAACTATGCGGAGGTTGAGAACACAGTTGAGAACGAAGCTTCCTCCCTCGCGGCCCTTTATCGAGATGTGAGCAGTTATCCAGA
>DASTBN010000179.1:0-2148 GCA_035712045.1 Pseudonocardiaceae bacterium | reverse complement strand
AGAGCCGGTCAGCGGTGTCGTAGTCGGTGGATACCGTCTCCGGGTTACAGTTGATCATCACCGTCTCGTACCCGGCGGCGCTCAGCGCCATCGCGGCGTGCACGCAGGAATAGTCGAACTCGATTCCCTGGCCGATCCGGTTCGGCCCGGAGCCCAAGATGATCACCTTGGGGCGATCGGGCTGCGCGGTGACCTCGGTCTCGGCTCCCGGGTCGGTTTCGTAGGCGGAGTAGTGGTACGGGGTGCGGGCGGCGAATTCGGCGGCGCAGGTGTCCACGGTCTTGTAGACCGGCCGCACGCCCAGGCGGTGCCGCAACGCCGCGACCTGCGACTCGGTGAGCTCCTCGCGCAGAGCGGCGAGCTGGCGGTCGGAGATGCCGGCCCGCTTGGCGCGGCGCAGCAGCGGCTCGCTCAGTTCCGGCGCGGCGACGAGGTCGTGGCGCAGCTCGACGAGACCGGCGATCTGGTCGATGAACCAGGGATCGATACCGGAGGCCCGTGCGACCTGCGCGACGGTCGCACCCAGGCGCAAGGCCCGTTCGACGGTGTACAGCCGCCCATCGTGGGGCACGCGCAGCGCGTCCAGTTCCGACGCGGCCGTCGCTGAGGGTGGATCGGGCCGGGTCCAGAAACCGGCCGCGGGCGTCTCCAGCGAGCGCAGCGCCTTGCCCAGCGCCTCGGGGAACGAGCGGCCCAGCGCCATCGCCTCGCCGACGGACTTCATCGTGGTGGTCAGGGTGAGGTCCGCACCGGGGAACTTCTCGAACGCGAAACGAGGCACCTTGACCACGATGTAGTCCAGGGTGGGCTCGAAGCTGGCCGGGGTTTCCCCGGTGATGTCGTTAGTGATCTCATCGAGGGTGTACCCGATCGCGAGCTTCGCGGCGATCTTGGCGATCGGGAATCCAGTGGCTTTGGACGCCAGCGCGCTCGACCGGGACACCCGCGGGTTCATCTCGATCACAACCAGCCGTCCGGTGGCCGGGTGCACCGCGAACTGGATGTTGCAGCCCCCGGTGTCCACCCCGACCTCGCGCAGCACCGCGATGCCCACATCCCGCATGTGCTGGTACTCGCGGTCGGTCAGGGTCAGCGCCGGGGCGACGGTCACCGAGTCCCCGGTGTGCACGCCCATCGGGTCGATGTTCTCGATCGAGCACACCACCACCACGTTGTCCCGGTGATCGCGCATCAGCTCGAGTTCGTACTCCTTCCAGCCCAGCACGCTCTCCTCGATGAGCACCTGGTGCACCGGGCTCTCCGCGAGCCCCTGGGACGCCAGGCGGGCGAGGTCGTCATCGGTGTGCGCCATCCCGGAGCCCAGCCCGCCCATGGTGTACGACGGCCGGATCACCACAGGCAGGCCGAGCTCGCTCACCGCGTCCCGGACCTGGGCCAGCGAGGCGCACACCGCGCTGCGGGGCACCTCGGCTCCCACCGCGCGGACCACCTCCTTGAACCTCAGCCGGTCCTCGCCACGCTGGATCGCCTCGATGTCAGCGCCGATCAGCTCGACGCCGTACCGTGCCAGCACCCCGCTCTCGTGCAGGGCGACGGCGGTGTTCAGCGCGGTCTGCCCGCCCAGTGTGGCCAGCAACGCGTCCGGCCGCTCGGCGGCGATCACCTTCTCGACGAACTCCGGGGTGATCGGCTCGATATAGGTGGCGTCCGCGAACTCCGGATCGGTCATGATCGTCGCCGGGTTGGAGTTCACCAGGCTGACCCGCAGCCCCTCCTCCTGCAGCACCCGGCACGCCTGCGTCCCGGAATAATCGAACTCACACGCCTGCCCGATCACGATCGGCCCAGACCCGATCACCAGCACATGCCGGAGGTCCGCGCGCCGGGGCATCAGCGACCGCCATCCAGCAACTCGCGGAAGCGGTCGAACAGGGTGGCGGCGTCGTGGGGGCCGGCGGCTGCTTCGGGGTGGTATTGCACGCTGAATGCTGGCACGTCCAGGCAGGTGAGGCCCTCGACGGTGCCGTCGTTGGGGCAGGAGTGGCTGACTACCGCGCGGCCGAAGTCGGAGCCGAACCGCTCGCCCGGCTCTCCAATGAGCGCGAAACCGTGGTTCTGCGCCGTGATCGCCACCTGGCCGGTGGCGTGCTCCACTACCGGGACGTTGATCCCGCGGTGCCCGTAGCG
>DASTBN010000178.1:0-9526 GCA_035712045.1 Pseudonocardiaceae bacterium | reverse complement strand
GCATCACCATGTCCGCGTCCTGCTCAAGCGATCCACTCTCGCGAAGGTCGGCCAGCATGGGTTTTTTGTCGGTGCGCTGTTCTGGGCCACGGTTGAGCTGCGAGATCGTGACCACTGGGACCTCGAGTTCCTTGGCCAGCAGCTTGAGATGCCGGGAGAACTCACTGACCTCTTGCTGGCGGGATTCGACTTTCTTTCCCGAGGTCATGAGCTGCATGTAGTCCACGACGATCAGGCGCAGGTCGTTGCGCTGCTTGAGCCGCCGTGCCTTCGCCCGGATCTCCATCATCGTCATATTCGGCGAGTCGTCGATGAACAGCGGAGCCTCGCTGATCTCGCCCATTCGCCGCGCCAGCCGCGTCCAGTCGTCGTCGCTCATCCGCCCCGACCGCATGTCCGCCAGCCGGATCTTGGCCTCGGCCGAGAGCAACCGCATGACAATCTCAGTGCGGCTCATCTCCAGCGAGAAGATCACGCTAGCCATGCCATGAGTCACCGAGCACGACCGAGCGAGATCCAATCCCAGGGTAGATTTCCCGATTCCGGGACGGGCGGCGATGATGATCATCTGGCCGGGGTGCAGGCCGTTGGTGATGGCGTCGAGGTCGGCGAAACCGGTGGGGACGCCGGTGGAGGCGCCGCCCCGGGAGGCGATCGCGTCGATCTCGTCCATGGTGGGCTGGAGCAGTTCCTCAAGAGCGACGTAGTCCTCGCTCATCCGCCGCTCGGTGACCTCGTAGATGGCCGCCTGCGCGCGATCCACCACCTCGTCCACGTCGGCGCCATCAGCCCCGTGGTAACCCAGCTGCACGACCCGGGTGCCGGCCTCCACCAGGCGCCGCAGCAGTGCCTTGCCCGCGACGATCTCGGCGTAATAGCCGGCGTTCGCCGCAGTGGGCACGATCGAGATCAGGGTGTGCAGGTAGGGCGCTCCGCCGACGCGCAGTAACTCGCCGCGGCGTTCCAGCTCAGCGGAGACGGTGACCGCGTCGGCTGGCTCCCCGCGCCCATAGAGATCGAGGACGCAGTCGAAGACGGCCTGGTGCGCGGGCCGGTAGAAATCCCCGCTCCGCAGCACCTCCACCACATTGGCGATGGCGTCCTTGGACAGCAGCATTCCTCCGAGCACGGATTGCTCAGCGGTGATGTCCTGCGGCGGCTGGCGGTCAAACGCGTGCCCGCCGTTGTCCATCTTGGCGCTGTCCATCCGAACACCGCGATCGTCAACGAGTGCCACCCCTGGGTACCCCCTCCCCCGACCCCGTCCGATGCTGCCGGACGCCTGTTCTACCCGATGGCACTGACAATCCGGCTGGGACGCGCGGCGCGCGAGGCCTCAGCGGGACTTGCCGGGCGAGGCTAGGGTCGGCCCAGACGGTCACGCAAACCCGATCTGTGGACAACCTGGGGATGCCATCAGGACAGTCAGCCCGCCAGCTGCTCGCCGACGCGGGGAACCTGTGGACAAGATGGGGAAATCTGGCTCACCGGCCAGGGTAAGCGCAGCTCAGCGGCCTGTGCCTAGCTGTGGACAAAACTTCTCGCGATGCCGTCCGGCGTGTCCGCGCGGCCAGGCTCTGTGCTGGCGTGTCACGGACCCTCCGGTGCCCGGCGGCTCATCACGGTCCCGGGCGGGCCGTGAGCAATGCCGCAGCGGAGAGGACAGCCAGAACCGAGTCCGGGCTCACAGCCAAGATCCCGAACTCGGCGGCCGTTACGGACAGCTCAGCTGGCGGTGATGACCTGGAACGGGACGGTTACTGAGATCTCGGGGTGCAGCCGGATGGTGGCCTGGTAGGAACCGGTGGACTTGATGTGGCCGCCGACATCGACCGTGCGCTTGTCCAGTAGCGGCCCACCAGCGGAGCGCACCGCTTCCAGGACGTCGGAGACGGTGACCGAGCCAAACAGCTTGCCACCGGAACGGGCGGCCTTCGCCCGCACCGTGACCGTGCCCAGACGGGAAAGGGAGCCGGCGATCTCCCGGGCGTGGCCGAGGTCACGGACCTGCCGCGCTTGCTGGGCCCGGCGGATGGTGGCCACCTGCTTCTCCGCGCCCTGAGTCGCGACGATGGCCAGACGGCGGGGAAGCAGGTAGTTACGGGCGTAGCCGTCCTTGACCTGCACGAGATCGCCCGGTCCGCCGAGCTGAGGGACCTCAGCGGTGAGAATGATCTTCACAGTCGTCTCCTACCGGGGTCAGCGGGCGGTCGAGGTGTAGGGCAGCAGCGCGACCTCGCGGGCGTTCTTCACCGCGACGGCGACGTCTCGCTGGTGCTGGCTGCAGTTCCCGGTGACCCGGCGGGCCCGGATCTTGCCCCGGTCGGAGATGTACTTACGCAGCAGCCCGATGTCCTTGTAGTCGATGGGGTTGCCTTTGTCCTTGCAGAAAACGCAGATCTTCTTCTTCGGCTTGCGCACTGGCGGCTTGGGCATGACTGGGAAACTCCTGGTGAGCTATGAGGTGGGCGGCGGAAAGGCCAGCGGGAGATCAGAACGGGGGCTCGTCGTCATAGCCGGCGCCATTCCCGGATCCAGCTGGGGCACCAGCGGCGGGAGCGGAACTCCACGGGTCATCGGGTGGCACGCTCGGGGCGCCATAGCCTCCGCCACCCATGGCGCCGCCCTGGCGGCTGGCTCTGTTGACCTTGGCGGTGGCGTATCGCAAGGAAGGGCCGACCTCGTCGACCTCCATCTCCATGACGGTGCGCTTCTCGCCTTCCTTGGTCTCGAACGACCGCTGCCGCAACCGGCCGCTGACGATCACCCGCATACCCCGGGTGAGTGATTCGGCGGTGTTCTCGGCGGCCTGCCGCCAGATGTTGCACCGCAGGAACAACGCCTCGCCGTCTTTCCATTCACCGGATTGACGATCGAACGTCCGGGGGGTGGACGCGACGGTGAAGTTGGCGACCGCCGCGCCGGAGGCGGTGAACCGCAGCTCCGGGTCCGCCGTCAGGTTCCCGACCACTGTGATGATGGTTTCGCCCGCCATGTCAGCCCTTCCCGGAATCCCGGCGCAGCACCTTGGTGCGCAGCACGGATTCGCTCAGCGAGAGTTGCCGGTCAAGCTCTGCCACCACCGCTGGGGTGCACGACAAGTCGAGCACCGCGTAGATCCCCTCGGTGTGCTTTTTGATCTCGAACGACAACCGGCGCTTACCCCAGACGTCGACCTTGTCGATAGTTCCGCCCTGTGAGCGCACCACGCCGAGATATTGGTCCAGCGACGGCGCCACGGTGCGCTCGTCCAGCTGGGGATCGAGGATGACCATCATTTCATAGCGACGCATGAAGAAGACTGACCTCCTGTGGACTGGTCGGCCACGGACGTTCCGTGGCAGGAGGAACCGGCGGTCCCGGCGATCCGGCTGCCGCCGACGATCCCGCGTACCACCACCTGGGGACTGTGAGGTCCGCCAGGGCGGTTACGCCGCCGTAGGATAGCAAAAGACCGCCCCGTGGGAACAATCACGGGGCGGTCTTTGGAGAGTTCGCCGGCTAAGCGAGAGGCGTCTCAGCGCCGTCCGAGAACCCAGCCTCGCAGCAGCGCGGCGCTGACGCCGGCCACCATCAGGACGGCCACGAGGATCGGCAGGGCGATCCGCTCAACGCTGTTCGCGGGCAGCGCCGACGCCCGGCCCGCGGCGGCCACGTCATTGGCCGCGGCGCTCTGCTTGCCCAGGCCGCCATTGCCATTGCTCACCGAAGGAGAACCGAACAGGTCAGCCGTCAGCACACCTGCCGAAAGCCGACCGAGCCCTCCCGGCCCGGCAGCGGTCAACGTCAGCAGCTGGGCGTAATCGAAACGGGGCATGCCACTGTTGAAGGTGCCGAGCATGAACGGGAACTGGGTCGGTGCGCCGGGCCCGTAGAAACGGCCCGAAGCCGGCGAGGCCAGGGCAGGAGCGGGCGCCGGCGCAGCGGGCTGCGGCGCGGCGGCCGGAGCCGGGGCAGGCGGAGAGGCCGGAGCGGGCGCCGCGGGCTGACCCAGCGCCGGGACCTGGCCAACCGCCCCCTTGAGCGGAGCCGTGGCGGGTTCGATCACCTTCCCGATGCCCACCAGGCCCGGCAGCATCGGCTCCGCGGTGAGCACGCACGCAGGAGCCATTGGCCCCATCGCCTGGCGCAATGCCGGCGTGGCATCGTAGCTCCGGGACCCGCTGGCGGGCACCTCACCGACATCGACAACTGGCAGGCTCGCCAGCCGGACGCCCACACGCTGCCCCGGTTCCCCACGTACCGTTTCCCCACAACCACCAACAAGCATCGGCGCGGGAGCCGATGCGAGAACAGGTACGGATGTGGAACCGGTGGAGGGTGCCGCGAGGGCCGGCAGCCCGCCACCTACCGCGCTCACTGCGCACAGTAATGTGGCCGCCCCGGCAACCGTAGTCACCCTCGCCCGTGTACCCATAGGTGCCTCCGTGTCACTTTGTCCATGCTTATGTCGTCAGAGTAACGACCATAGACGCTCTCTGTGACGATAACCAGCACTTTCAGCAGATCGTGGTTACTCTGTGCACTCACTGGGTACTCTGCGGGTAGTAGGATGGGTCCTGGGCGACCCCTCTAGGCTACTGATATGCACATCGGCGCCCACGTCAGCGACAACGATCCAGTGACCGCGGCTACTCAGCGCAACGCTGAGGCGGTCCAATTTTTCCTCGCTGACCCACAAGATTGGAAGGCTCCCCAGCCTCATCCGCACACCGCCGCGCTACTAGAGGCCGATCTGGCGGTCTACATCCACGCGCCGTACGTGATCAATGTGGCCTCGCTGAACAACCGCATTCGCATTCCCTCCCGCAAGCTGGTCACCCAGCACGCCGCCGCGGCCGCCGCGATCGGCGCTCGCGGGCTGGTGGTGCACGGCGGGCATCTGGCCAGGAATGAGGATCCCGCGCTGGGTGTGCAGAACTGGCGCAAGATGTTCGCCCGCCAGTCGGAGGAAGGCGGTTTCGCCACCCGGATCCTCGTGGAGAACACCGCGGGAGGAGACAACGCGATGGCGCGCCGGTTCGATTCGCTGGCCCGGCTGTGGGAGGCGATCGGCGAGTATGACGTCGGTTTCTGCCTGGACACCTGCCACGCGTTCGCCGCGGGCGAGGACTTAATCGGTGTGGTTGACCGCATCCGCGGTATCACCGGCCGGATCGATGTGGTGCACTGCAACAACTCCCGCGACGAGTTCGGCTCCGCTCGGGATCGTCACGCCCCGCTGCGCCAGGGCACCATCCCGCCCGAGCAGCTCATCGCCGTCTGCGCCGCCGCGGGCGCTCCCGTCATCCTCGAAACAGACCCCGATACCCAGCTCGACGACATCACCTGGCTCCGCGCCCAGCTGGAGGCCGCCTGATTACCGCGTTCTGTCCCCAGAGTGCACCTGAAGAGGGTCCGATAACCGCGTTCTGTCCCCAGACTGCGGGCCGGGCGGGGCTGGGCGGTAGATGGCGTGCAGGACGAGGGCGATGAGGAACACGACGGCGGTGTCACGGATGAGGACGGCGCCGAGGAAGGGCCCGATGGGCAGGCCTTTGTGGTCAGTGCCGAGGTAGTAGGCCATCCGGGGGGCCCAGAGGAGGGCGTCGAGGGTCATCCAGGCCAGGATCGGTTTCCATTGACGGATCGCGAGGACGGCCAGGGGGATCAGCCATAGCGAGTACTGCGGGCTCCACACCTTGTTGACCAGCAGGAACGCCGCCACCACCAGGAAGCACAGCTGGGCCAGCCGGGGGGGCTGGGGAGCCCTGAGGGCCACCCAGCCGATCGCCGCGCAGGCCAGCAGGAACAGCGCCGCGCTGACCAGGTTGAGGGTGAGGGGGATTTGCCCGGGCCGCAGCACACCGTCGAATCCGGGCCAGCCGGTGAAGGTGGACACCACGGTGTACAGGGTGTCCGGGTCCGCGCCGCGCCGGTTGTTGAGCCGGAAGAACTCGGCCCACCCGGCGGGGAACAGCAGCGCGATCGGCAGGTTCACCGCGGCCCAGGACAGCGCGGCGGCCGCGATCGCGGTGCCAGCGGAGCGGGGTTGTACCCGATCCCGCTGTCGCGCCCGCAGGCTCACCAGCAGGATCGGGTACAGCAGGAGCAAGGGATAAAACTTGGTGGCCGCGCCGAGACCGAGCAGCACACCGGCCAGCACCGGCCGTCCCCGCGCCCAGGCCAGCAGGCCTGTGGTGGCCAGCGCCGTGGCCAGCACGTCGAAGTTGGTGAAGGCGTGCACCACGACCAGCGGTGATAACGCCGCTATCGCGGCGTCCCAGGGCCGCCGGGGAGAGAGCAGCACCAGCGCCCACACTGTCACCAGCCAGGCGGCGGTCAGGCCCAATGCGCTGATATGGAAATGCACGATGGCCGGGGCTGCGGCGGGGAGCCAGCCGGAGGCGGCCGCCGCGACCCAGCTCTGCGCGAGCTTGGCCGCTACCCACTGGTACAGACCGGTGAGCACGGGATATTCCATGTACCGGATCCGCTGATCAGGCTGACCCTGGTGCTCGATCCACGAGGTGGCGTAGGGGAACCCGGACAATCCAGGCTGATCCAGCCGTTCCGCGGAGTACAACGGGATGGTGTCCGAGTAGCACATCGCCGCGTACTGGCGGCTGTCGTGCCAGTCCACCTGCAGGGCGCCGGAGCTGTCCCGGTACGTCTGTGCGCACGGCGCCTTGGCCAGCCAGCCCAGCGCCAGGGTGATCGTCGCGAACAGCAGCACCACGCGCAGCGGTGTCCAGAACCAATGCCGGCCCACCACGGCGTGCCGTCCCAGCGGGCCGCCCACGATCCTGCTAGCCTGCGCCACTAGCGGATCGCTCCAGCTCGGCACCACCCGGGCCGTGACGGAGCGCCGATCCAGGCGATCTGCGGTGTCGCCAGGACGGAGTCCGTCAGAAGTGCTGACGGCGGCTTTGGCCTTCATCATCCTGAGCCGGTGTATCAGTGCTATCCCTGCCATTACCCCCATTACCGTTGTTCCCGTTCTTCCCGCTCCCGGCGTTATTGCCGGGGTCACAGAACGGGAAGCAGGAGTTGCGTCCCGGCTTGGTCGGCTTCGTCTCAGGTTCCAGCGGCGACGGCACGACATCGTCGTAGGCCGGCTGTCCGGGCTGGTTAGTCGGGGTGGTCTCGCGTGGCTGGCGGGGGCGCGGGGGCGCGGATGGTGGTGTCTCGGCAACCGGCGGCGGGGCCGGGCCGATCAGCGTGAACGGCGGGAAGGTCTCCAGCGGGGTGCTCATCAGGTAGGCGTTCATGAACCGCTGCCAGATCAGGCCCGGCACGCCCCGGCCGAAAATGTCGCGGCCGTTGGCGGTTTTGATCGCGGTGTTGGCCGGGTCACCGACCCACACGGCGGTGGAGATCGATGGGGTGTACCCGACGGTCCAGGCGGCGGAGTTGTTGCCGGTGTCGCCGCGCTGGTGAGTGCCGGTCTTGGCGGCCACCTGCCGCGCCCCGGAGAGGGGGATCTGCGAGCTGCGGGCGACGTCAGTCAGGGAGGCGGTGACGTTGCGCGCCAGCCGGGTGTTGCGTTCCGGGTCGACCTGGTCGAAGGCCGGTTGCGGTTTGTCCTGATGGTGGTAGTCCAGGGCGCCCTGGGAGCTGGTGTACCTGCGGACGAAGAAGGGCTCACGGCGCATGCCGTTCGCGGCGAAGGTGGCGTACGCGCTGGCCATGTCGATGGTGTGCACCGGGTACTGGCCCAGTGTGATGCCGATCCCGGGAGCCCCGCTGTCCGCCTCGGACATCGCCCGCTTGCCGTTGATCTGCTGGGGGATGCCCGCCTGGATGGCGGCGTCGCGGATCGCCTGCGCCCCGATCTCCTGGGCGAGCCGCACGAACGCGGTGTTCACCGACTGGGTCATCGCGTCGTGCAGGGTCAGGGTGGGGAAGTTGCGGCTCTCCGAGTTGTTGTAGGAGTGACCGTCGATGACCAGCGGGGACTCACCGCTGTACCTGGCGTTCATGCCGATGTCCCGCTCAAGGGCGGCCAGCATCGTGAATGGCTTGAACGCCGATCCCGGGTTCCACGCGGGCCCCCCGGCCAGGTCGAAGCCCTCGCCGTCCGATCCGCCGTAGTAGGCGATCACCGCCCCGGTGTGCGGATCGATGGCGACCAGCGAGGAGTGCAGGTTCGCCGGCTGCCCGCGCAGCTCAGCGGTCACGGCATCGCGAGCCAGCTGCTGGGCCCGGGGGTCGATCGTGGTCACGATCTTGCCGCCGCTCACAGCCAGCTGCGCGCTGCTGATGCCCTGCTTGTCCAGTTCCTCCATGACCCGGTCGACGATGTGCGCGCGGTCATCGGCGGGCGTGCCCGGGACCTGGCTGGGCGGCACCGTGCGGGGGTACAGCCCGACGGAGCGATCAGCGGGGGACAGCCAGCCCTGTTCGACCATGCCATCCAGCACAAAGTTCCATCGTTCCTGAGCCTGCGCGAGGTTCTTGGCCGGATCCAGCCGGGATGGGGAGCGGATCGCGGAGGCCAGCACCGCGGCCTCCGCGACGGTCAGCTTCTGCACGTCTTTCCGGAAGTACGCCTGGCTGGCCGCCTGGATGCCGTAGGCACCGCGGCCGAAATAGATGGTGTTGAGGTAGTCCTCCAGGATCTGGTCCTTCGATTCCTGCTTGGTCATCTTGGAGGCGACGATGATCTCCCGGAACTTGCGCAGCGGGCTGTGCTCGTCATGGCCGGTGGCTACCTTGATGTATTGCTGGGTGATCGTCGAGCCACCGCCGCGGCCGCCGGTGAGCTGGCTCCACGCGGCCCGGGCGATGCCGATGATGTCGAATCCGGGATTGGAGCGGAAGCTGCGGTCCTCAGCGGCCAGTACCGCGTTCTGCACATGTTCCGGTACCCGGGACAGGCTGACCGGGATCCGGTTGCCTTCCTCGGGGACGTAACGGCCAACCTCGGTGGTCCCGTCACTGGCCATGATCGTGGTGACCTGCTTGCGATCGGCGGTCAGTGCCTCTGCCGAGGGCACAGTGAAGATCATCCAGCCGATGAAGAACGCGACCACCGGCGTCAGGATGCCCAGCAGCAGCGCGACCAGGACGATCGTGCGCGCCCGGCGCCAGCCCGGCGGCAGCCCGCTCCCGCCGCCTATGTGCCTGGTCAGCGAGTGACCCGGCCCGGCCTGGCGGCCGCCGCCGGCCCGGCGCACCGCGCCCGCCGGGGATCCCGATGGCGCGGGATGGGTGAGCAGCTCGGGCTCGTCCTCCAGGGACATCACCGCCCCCCGTCCGCGCGAAGACCAGTTCACCGTCTGTTCAGGGCCGTCTTGCCGCTGGTAGCTCACGTGTTGTCCTCCCAGACCGGTACTCGGCACGCGAGGGTTCGAGCAGGAGCACGCTAGTCATACACAGTGTCACGTCAGGCGGCGGGTCACCCTGGGGGCAGCTCTGGGGGTCACTTCGCCGCCGACCTCCGGCGGGGGCGCCCAGCACCACCGGTCCCCAGGACGTAGGACTGGATGAGATGGTTCCAGCCGCACGTCCGGCACACTTCGACGACGAACACGCTGAACTCCTC
>DASTBN010000177.1:0-7730 GCA_035712045.1 Pseudonocardiaceae bacterium | reverse complement strand
CGATCCTGGCGCAAGGGCCTCGAGTCCGATGTGGCCCGCTGGTGGGAAACCATGGCGATGCAGGCCAGCGTCGAGGCGAATCCGGTCAACCCGATGCGGCTGTTCTCCGAGCTGAGCCCCCTGCTGCCCGACGACGCGATTGTCACCGCCGACTCGGGATCCTCGGCGAACTGGTACGCCCGGCACCTACGCTTCCGCGGCAGGATGCGCGGCTCGCTGTCGGGGAACCTGGCCACCATGGGTCCGGGAGTGCCTTACGGGATCGGCGCGAAGTTCGGCTGCCCGCACCGGCCGGTGATCGTGTTCGCCGGGGACGGCGCGATGCAGATGAACGGCCTCGCCGAGCTGATCACCATCAAACGGTACTGGCAGCAGTGGTCCGACCCCCGGTTGGTGATCGCCGTGCTGCACAACGACGACCTCAACCAGGTCACCTGGGAGATGCGCGCGATGGCCGGCGCGCCCAAGTTCGTCGAGTCGCAAAGCCTGCCCGATGTGGATTACGCTGCCTTCGCGGCCAGCTTGGGATTGCGGGCCATCGCGGTCGGCAAGCCCGGCGACATCGCCCCGGCCTGGGACCGCGCGCTGGGCGCCACCCGGCCGACGCTGCTGGACGTGCGCTGTGACCCGAACACACCGCCGATACCGCCGCACGCCACCGTCGAGCAGATGACCGACGCGGCCAAGGCGATGCTGGTCGGCGACGAGGACCGCTGGGGTGTGCTCAAACAGGGCGTGAAGACCAAACTCCAGGAGTTCCTTCCACACCGGCAGGGCTGAGCGGTGACTCGAACGGCGGGAGTTGTACTCGACGCGGCGATCGACGCGATCGAAACGGCTGTCTACACCATTCCCACCGACGCACCCGAGGCCGACGGGACCCTGGCGTGGGGTTCCACCACGATGGTGCTCGTCGAGGTCCGCAGCGGCGAGGTCTGCGGAACCGGCTGGACCTATGGCCCACCCGCCTGTGCGCGGGTCGTCGGCGATCAGATCGCGGACGTCGTGTTGGGTGCCGATGCGCTGGACGTCGGCGGCGCGTTCGGCGGGATGGTCACAGCGTTGCGCAACGCCGGGCGTCCTGGTGCGGTCGGCTACGCGATCTCTGCGGTGGACGTCGCATTGTGGGACCTCAAGGCCCGGTTGCTCGGGCTGCCCCTGCACCGGCTGCTCGGTTCGGTCCGCGACGAGGTGCCGGTGTACGGCAGCGGCGGGTTCACCTCCTATGACGAACAGCGGCTGTGCGCACAGCTCGCGGGATGGGTCCACGGGCAGCACATCCCCCGCGTGAAGATCAAAATCGGGGAGTCCTGGGGTACAGAAGTAGCCCGGGACCTCGAGCGTATGGCGCAGGCGCGCGAGGTGATCGGGCCTGAGGTGGAGTTGTTCGTCGATGCCAACGGCGGTTACACCCGCAAGCAAGCCATCCGAGTCGCCCGGGCTGCGGCCGAGTTGGACATCCGGTGGTTCGAGGAACCGGTGTCTTCCGACGATCTGGAGGGCCTGCGCGAGATCCGCGACGTTGTCACGCCGGAGATCACCGCCGGCGAGTACGGCTATGACCTCACCTACTTCCGCCGGATGTGCGCCGCCGGCGCGGTCGATTGCCTGCAGGCTGACGTGTCCCGGTGCGGTGGCATCACCGAATGGTTACGGGTCGCTGCCATCGCGGCCGCGCACCACCTGGAGATCTCCGGGCACTGCGCACCGCACCTGCACGCGCACGCCGCCATGGCCACCCCGAACCTGCGGCATCTGGAGTGGTTCCACGATCACGTCCGGATCGAGCACATGCTGTTCGACGGCACCCTGGACCCCGAAGGTGGCGCCATCAGCCCCCATCCCACGGCCCCCGGTCATGGGCTGCGCCTGCGGCGCGAGGTCGCCTCGCGTTATCAGGCCGGCTCGACGGTGTGCAGCGAACGCAACCCGAGTTCCAGGAGGTGCCCGGCATGAGCGGACCAGGTGAGCAGGTCGTGGTGGTGACTGGCGCTAGCGGCGGTATCGGGCGAGCCGTCGCACAGGCCTTCGGCGCCCGGGGCGCGAAGGTGGCGCTGCTGGCCCGCGGTGAGCTGGGCCTGCGGGGCGCGGCCAGCGACGTCGAGGCCGCGGGGGGCACCGCGTTGGCGATCCCAGTGGACACCGCCGACCACAAGCAGGTCGAAGCGGCCGCCCAGCAGGTCGAGCAGGAGCTCGGGGCGATCGACGTATGGGTCAACGTCGCCTTCACCTCGGTGTTCGCCCCGTTTATGAAGATCGAACCCGAGGAGTACAAGCGGGTCACCGAGGTCAGCTACCTCGGTTACGTCTACGCGACCCGGGCTGCCCTGGACCGGATGATCCCCCGGGATCGCGGGGTGATCGTGCAGGTCGGCTCGGCGTTGGCCTACCGCGGCATCCCGCTGCAGTCGGCGTACTGCGGGGCCAAGCACGCCATCCAGGGCTTCCACGACTCGCTGCGCTGCGAGCTGCTGCACACCAAGAGCAAGGTGCGCGTGACCATGGTGCAGATGCCCGCAGTGAACACCCCGCAGTTCTCCTGGGTACTGTCCAAGCTGTCCCACCAGGCCCAGCCGGTGCCGCCGATCTACCAGCCCGAGCTCGCCGCCAAGGCGGTGGTGTTCGCCGCGGACCATCCCCGGCGCCGCGAGTACTGGGTCGGCGCCAGCACGGCGGGCACGTTGATCGGCAACAAATTCTTCGCGGGTCTGCTGGACCGCTACCTGGGCCGGACCGGGTACTCCTCGCAACAAACCGACCAGCCCCGCGACCCGGACCAGCCAACCAACCTGTGGGAACCGGCCGATGGGGGGAACGGCCGTGATTTCGGGGCGCACGGCATCTTCGACGACCAGGCGACCTCGCGCAGCTTCCAGCTGTGGGTGTCCCAACACGAGCGGCTGTTCGGGGGCGTGGGTGCCGGCGCCGCCGCCGTGCTGGCCGGTCTCCTCGCAGCCAGGTGGAGACGCTCGTCAGCCACCGCTGCGGGCCCGGCTGCCACCACCGCCCATGGTGCGGTAGCCGGCGCTGAGTACCTGCTCGACCGGATGGTCTCCAACATCGAACACGGCCGGTTCGAGCGTTCCTTGTCCGGTCTGACCGCATTATCCGCGCTGGTCACCGGCGCGGAGGTATATCTGGAGCACTACAAGGCCAGCTTCGGCAACAAGTGGATGTGGACCCCGATCGCGCTGACCCCGCCGCTGGTCGCGGCGGGAATCGGGGGGGTGTTCTCCCAGCGCTGGGCCAAGACGGCGTTGCCGGTGACCGCTGCGCTCTACACGGCGGATGGGTTGCTCGGTGAGTACTTCCATGCCCGCGGGGTGGCCCGCAAACCCGGTGGCTGGAAGGGGTATTCCTACAACCTGCCGATGGGCCCGCCGATCTCCGCGCCCGGGTTGATGGCGATGGTCGGCGGGATGGGCCTGCTCGCGGCCCTGCTGCGCCGGGAGCGCTGAGCTGAGGTGGCCGACGTGTCCCGCCCCGATCACCTCCCCAACCGTCGGCCCGACGGGCAGCCACCGCACCCGTCCTGGCTGCCCCGGCAGCGGCGCGGCACGACCCCGCAGATGATCGGGCGTTACCCCGACTACGACGTCTTCGACGCCGTCGGCACCTGGGATGAGGCCACCACGCGGGTGGTGCTGGCCCGGCTGGAACCCCCGGGGCCGCTGCGGTTCTTCACTACCGAAGAGGAGCCGGGGCTGCGCGCGTTCTGTGACACGATTCTCGCGCAGGACCGCGAGCCCCGGGTCCCGGTCGCCGAGATGGTCGATGCCAAACTCGCCGATGGCCGCCTCGATGGCTACCAGTACGCGGACATGCCCGATGACCGGGACACCTGGCGGCTGGTGCTGGCCGGGCTGGACCACACCGCCACCCAGGGCTACCGGAGGCGCTTCGCCGGGTGCACCGAGGCCCAGCGGGAGGCGATCGTGTCGGAGTTCGCGCGGGGCCGCCTGGTGGGCGGGGCCTGGGACGAGCTGAACGTCACCCGGGCCTGGTCGGTGGTGATGCGCGCGGCACTAGCCGCGTTCTACTCCCACCCCTGGGCGTGGAACGAGATCGGCTTTGGTGGCCCGGCCTACCCGCGCGGGTTCATGCGCCTGGGCGGCCCCAGTGATGCCGGGGTGCGGGAACCGTTCGAGAAGCCCGGTGCCACCGATGAGGACCCCGTGCCGATCGTCGAGGGTGGGGAGCAGCGCTGATGGGCACGTTCTGGCGGGGCATCCTCAAAGGCGCGATCGGTCCGCGGGACAACGACTCCCGGTACCTGCTCGACGTGCACTCCCGCGACCTGCCCGGCGAGCAGACCATGCGCCGCTACACCGAGTCCGACGAGGTCGACCTGGTGATCGTCGGGGCCGGTGCGGGCGGGTCGGTGCTGGCCCAGCGGCTGGCCCGCCGCGGCTGGCGAGTGGTGATCCTTGAGGCGGGGCCGTTCTGGCATCCCGATGAGGACTGGGTGTCCGACGAGGCGGGCAGCCACCCGCTGTACTGGACCCAGAAACGGATCATCGGCGGGGCCGACCCGATCGAGCTGGGCAAGAACAACTCCGGGCGCGGCGTGGGCGGCTCGATGGTGCACTACGCAGGTTACACCCCCCGGTTCCACCCGAGTGACTTCTCCACTTACACCGACGAGGGGGTGGGGGCGGACTGGCCGATCGGCTACGCGGAGCTGCGCCCGCACTACGAGCAGGTGGAAGCCGAGCTGCCGGTCGCCGGGCAGGACTGGCCCTGGGGCTACCCGCACCGCTACCCGTTCTCCCCGCACCCGATCTCCGGCGCGGCGGCGAAGCTTCGGGAGGGCGCGCTGCGCTGCGGCATCGAGATGCGCGTCGGTCCGGTCGGGATCGTCAACGGCACCTTCGGTAACCGGCCGCACTGTATCTACCGCGGCTATTGCCTGCAGGGCTGCAAGGTCAACGCCAAGGCCAGCCCATACGTCACCCACCTGCCCGATGCGCTGGCCCACGGGGTGGAGGTGCGGGCCAACTGCATGGCCCTGCGGGTGGAGCTCGACGAGGCCACCGGCCGCGCCCGGGGAGTGTGCTACCGCGCCGAAGGTGAACAGGTCAACCGCCTGCAGCGGGCCGCCTTCGTCGCCATCGCCGGCTACTCCATCGAGACCCCGCGGCTGCTGCTGGCCTCCTCGAGCCTGCGGCATCCCCACGGCCTGTGCAACAACACCGACCAAGTGGGTCGCTACGTCATGGTGCAGGGCGCCTCGCAGACCGCCGGGCGCTGGCCCGAGGAGCAGCGGATGTACAAGGCAACGCCGCCGGAGATCTCCAGTGAGCAGTTCTACGAGACCGACCCTGACCGCGGGTTCGCCCGCGGGTTCTCCATCCAGACCGTCTCCCCGCTGCCCATCGGCTGGGCCGAGCACGTGCTCGCCGACGGGCACTGGGGCCGGGCGCTGCGCGAGTACATGCGCGACTACAACCACTGGGCCACCATCGGCGTGCTCAACGAACTGCTCCCCCACCCGGACAACCGAATCACCCTGGCCGGCGAGACCGATGCCTACGGCCAGCCGGTGGCCCGGATGGACTACACGCTCGCCGACAACGACAAGGCCAACATGGCCTACTCCACCAAGGTGATCACCGAGATCCTGCACGCCGCGGACGCCCAGGACGTGCTCACCATCCAGCGCTTCGCTCACCTCATCGGCGGCGCCCGTATGGGCAGCTCCCCGCACACCTCGGTGGTGGACGCCAGCCAGCGCGCCTGGACCGTCCCGAACCTATTCATCGCCGACGGCTCGGTCTGCCCCACCCAAGGCAGCGCCAATCCCGCGCTGACCATCATGGCGCTGGCCTCCCGGCTCGCGGCGCGGATGGCCAGCGGAGCCGCCATGGACGACGATCCCGCAGCCCGCGCTGGGAACACCCCGACGGCCGCGGGGAGCCGACGATGACGACCACCCCTCTCGCCGCGATCACAATGGTCCTCCACCAGGACGCCCAACCCGTTGGCGCCGGTGTGGGCACCCTCACGCCAGGCGGCCCCGCCGCGAACGCCGGGGTGCGGATAGGCGAGGTCATCGCCGCTGTCAACGGGACCACGGTACACAGCGCGAGGGAACTGGCCACGGTGCTCGCCGGGCTCGCACCGGAGCCGCAGGTGCCGGTCCTGCTCAGCGACCCGCAAGGCGGGACACGGACAGTCACGATCACCCTCGGTGAGCTTCCCGGGGGGTGAGCCGGTGCCTAGCTTCTTCCCGTGGTGGGTGGTGGTCACCCATTTCCTGAACATCTTCTTCCTGTTGCTGCTGGCCCGCTCCGGGCTGGAGGTGCTCGCCGCGTTTCCCAAGCTATATTGGCACGACGATTGCCCACCCGGGCGGGAGTGGGCCCGGTTTTCGAAAAAGATGTACGGGGCGGACTCCCGGCGGATATGGACATCGCTGGATGAGGAGGAATCGTGGAGCCCGGTAGTGGCATTGCCGGGGCGCAAGAACCTGGGACTGGGGCGGCACTGGCACTTCATGACGGTGCAGTTCTGGATCCTTACCGGGCTGGTCTATGTGGTGCTGGTCTTCACCACCGGGTACTGGCGCTACCTGATCCCCACCCATTGGTCGATCGTCCCGGACGCGATCCGCGCCGTGGGGACCTACCTGCACTTCCAGTTGCCGGACAAGGTGCCTGGTGAACCTTTCGAGCCGGCGCAGAAACTTACCTACTTCCTGCTGATCTTCGTGTTGGCGCCGTTCCAGATCGCCACTGGTGCGGCGATGTCACCTGCGGTGCTGGCCCGCTTCCCGCGCTACGGAAAGCTCTTCGGTGGCAAACAGGGCGCCCGCAGCCTGCACTTCCTCGGGCTGTGCGCGTTCGCGGCGTTCACCGTGCTGCACACCTTCATGGTCATCGTGCATGGAGTGCCCAAGGAGTTCGCGGCGATCGTGCTGGGCGATGAGCACGCCAACCGAGCACTGGCCCTGAGCATCGGACTGCTCGGGATTGTCGGGCTCCTGTTGTTCCACGTGATCATCTCGTGGTTCTCGCTGCGTTACCAGCGCGCTACCCAGCGGCTGCTCGGGGTCGTGGTCGATCCTTTCGAGAGAGCCTTGTCCCGCGCGTTCACCTCCCGCCAGCGCTACCGTCACGCCGACATCTCGCCCTATCACCGGATCAATGGGTACCCGCCCACCGGTGCGGACTACGCGCGGATGGCCGCAGGCGGATTCGCCGACTACCGCCTGGCCATCGAGGGGCTGGTCGATCGGCCAGTGGAGCTGTCTTTGCAGCAGCTCCGGGACCTCGGCCAGTGCAGCCAGATCGTCAAGCACAACTGCATCCAGGGTTGGACCGCGGTCGCCGAATGGGGCGGGGCCCCCTTAAGCGCGGTGCTGGACCTGGTCGGTCCTCACCCGCAGGCCCGCTACATCGTGTTCTACGCGATGGACGACAAAGGCCTCACCGAGGGGGAAGGCCGCTACGGGTTCTTCTACGAATCGATGGAACTGCACCTGGCCCGCGACCCGCAGACGATCCTGGCGCTGGAGATGAATGGCGCCCCGCTGCCCATCGAGCACGGAGCCCCCGTCCGGTTGCGGGTGGAAACCCAGCTCGGTTTCAAGATGGTCAAGTGGATCAAGGCGATCGAGCTCGTCGCCGATCCCGCCGACATCGGCATGGGGATGGGTGGCTGGCGCGAGGATCAGCAGTACTACGCCAACGCCGCCGGCATCTAACCCACTCACGCACCGAAAGGAAGCC
>DASTBN010000176.1:0-2111 GCA_035712045.1 Pseudonocardiaceae bacterium | reverse complement strand
GGAGGTAAGCGCCGCTGTTGCGGTCGCCGAACACCCATTGGTCGTTGCGGGCCTTGTTGAACTTGCCGAAGTACCTGTTGGTGACCCAGGAGATCGGCTTGTTGGTGTGGCTGAAGGCAGCCCATTTGTAGGTGAGCTGCCACAGGTAGTGGTCCAGATCGCCAAAGATCTTGGCCGATGCCTGTGTCCGGTAGTAGGCGGCCCACCCGCGGATGATCGGGTTCAGCCGCTTGATCACCGCGTGAGCGTTGCTGCCGCGCAGGCCGCGCAGCTCCTCGCGGAGTCGTTGCCGGATCCGTCTGATGGCCGCTTTGCTGGGGCGGATCAGCGGCCTTGACCCGTAGCGGCGAACATTGAACCCGAGAAAGTCGAAGCCCTCGCTGAGCGTAACGACGCGCGTCTTTTGCTCATTGAACGCCAGACCCCGAGGTTCAAGCCACCCGGCCAGCCGCGCTTTGATCTCGAGCGCGTCCTGCCGGGTGTGGCAGAGCGCGATGAAATCATCGGCGTATCTGATCAGCGCCGGGGAGTCGACCCTGATCGAACCACTCGACAGGTATCGAACTCCGGCGGCCGTCTCCATCCCGTGCAGGGCGATGTTCAAAAGCACGGGGCTGACGACACCGCCCTGGGGAGTTCCCTCCCAGGTGCGGTGCAGTCGACCGTTCTCGACCACCCCGACCCTAAGCCACTGGCGGATCATTCCCCTGACGGGGAACGACCCGATCATGGCCAGGATGTGGTGGTGGGCGATCCGGTCAAATGCCCCGGCCAGATCGGCGTCCAGCACCCACGGGCGCTTCGGGCTCTTGCCCTTGATCACCTCATAAGTCGCCTGGATCGTGTCGTGGCAGCCACGGCCCGGCCGAAATCCATAGGACTTCGGCTCAAACCTGGCCTCCCACTCGGGCTCCAACGCGTTGACGACCCGCGCCTGGTGGGCACGGTCAACAATCACGGGGATCCCGAGCGGCCGCTTCTTCTTGCCGCCCGGCTTGGGGATATACACCCGCCTGACCGGCCAGGCCTTGAACGACTCGGCGCCGTGTTGGATCCTGGCGGCCAGTTGCATCTTGGCCTCCGGGGTCAGCACGACCTCGCCGTCCACGCCTGCGGTCAGACGACCAGCATTTCGCTCGGTCACCCGCCGCACGCTCACCAGGGCGTTTGAGCGGGAGGCGAGCATCAACCTCTGCAACCGGCGGACCCTTGGCAGGTCACCGGCCCTCGATGCCGTGAAGATCCGCTGACGCAGCCGACGTACCTCCCGCTCAGCCCGGCACCAGTCAACCTGATGCCAGTCCGAAAAGGGGTCCTCGGGTCCACTCACCCCACCGGCCAGCGCCGCTGCGGCGTCCAGTTTGTCCGTCGGTTCTGAAGGCGTCGTCATCTTTCTCATCACAGGCCCACCTGACCACGTCAGCACCGCTCATCGCGGCCCGGGAGGTACCCGGGTATCCGACCGGTTGCCCCGCGACCATCAGCAGGAGGGCGCTGAACGGCGCGGTCGCGGTCTTCCCGCTGCGTTTCCGCTGCCGGCATTCGCTTCTTGGTCATCCTTCGCCCACCAGGCGATCGGCCTCCCTCACGGTCAGCCCACCAGCCACGACTGCAACGACCGGGCTGGACCCAGGCGGGGTTTCCACGTTCCGCACGCACAAGACGCGATCGGGGAGGGCGCCCTCTATAGCCCGGAGACAGGTGGTGCTCTACCCAGACCGGCCACGATCACCGGCCTGCACCCGGCGTATCACAACGCCATGTCCCTGCACCGCACCACATCCACCCATCTATGCGCGGCTCTGCTTGACGAGCCATCAACGAGGGTTCAAGCAATTCGCCCGTCCGATCTTCCCCTCGCCCGTCGCTCCCGGATGGATCAGAAGCACCTTCGGCTTTCCCCCGAGCTTTCGCACCCCACCCTTGCGGGTAGCGCACGTCGGGGCGGGGACGGACCTCTCGAGCACGGGTCCGAAACCAGCGATCACGGCATCAGCCGAACCTCCAACCTCGCGGATTTACTTGATACGTGCGACCTCGCGTCGCACTCGTGCGAGCAGGAGTGACGGGTGAGCTGCTTGTGGTCCGGGGTGCGGACATCGGCGAGCGAT
>DASTBN010000175.1:0-2255 GCA_035712045.1 Pseudonocardiaceae bacterium | reverse complement strand
AACGGGTCCAGCGCCCCGCCGAGCACGTGGTAGCGGCCGATGAACTCCCGGGTCCGTTCGACCGCGATCACGTCCTTGGGTTCTTCGACGACGCAGACCACTGCGGGATCACGGCGCGGATCGGCGCAGATCCGGCAGGTGGGATTCGCCGCGACGGTGCCGCAGACGGCGCAGAACACCACCCCGTCCTTCACCCGCCCCAGCGCCTCCTGCAGCCGGGTCACATCCGCCGGATCGGCCGCGAGCAGGTGAAAAGCCATCCGCTGAGCGCTCTTGGGCCCGACGCCGGGCAGCCGCCCCAGCTCGTCGATCAGATCCTGGACGACTCCCTCGTACACCAGACCACCCTACGGCAGTCCCGCCCCAGCCTGGTGAGGCGCAGTCTGGATCCAGACTGCGGCGAAAGCGGGCGGCGGGATCTCACACACCGGGCAGGCCGAAGCCCGCGCCGGGCCCGCCGAGAGCGCTGGCGAGCGGGCCCATCTTCTGCTGGGTGAGCTCCTGGAGAGCCTGATGCGCGTCGGCCATCGCGCCCATGATGAGGTCCTCCAGGGTTTCCACGTCATCGGGGTCGACCACCTTGGGGTCGATCGTCACGCTGCGCACTTCGCCCGAGCCGGACAAGGTGACCGTCACCAGGTCACCGCCAGCCTGGCCGGTGACCTCGGCCTCGGCGAGCTCGGCCTGGGCGCTCATGAGATCTTGCTGCATCTTCTGGGCCTGTTGCAGGATCATCTGCATGTCAGGCGCTCCACCAGGTTGCCCCACGGCTCCTCCTCATCGGGTCGGGCCTCGGTGAGGTCCCGGCCCCTTGGGTACGAGCACAGGGTATCCACCACGGACGCGCGGCCACGGCGGGTCTGGCCTTAGCGTGGTCCACGTGAAGCGCACCGGAACGTGGCACCGCCATCGTGATGCCGAGCGGCGGCTCCAGGCCAGTTACCAAGCGATTCCGGCGGGATCACCGGTACGGCTGGCCAAGCGGACGTCGAACCTGTTCCGCCCGCGCGCCGCGACGGGCCACCCGGGCCTGGACGTCTCGGGGCTGACCGGGGTGCTGGAGGTGGACCCGGCCAGCCGTACCGCCGAGGTGGCCGGGATGTGCACCTACGAGGATCTCGTCGCCGCTACGCTGCCCTGCGGCCTGACGCCGCTGGTGGTGCCGCAACTCAAGACGATTACCCTGGGCGGGGCGGTGAGCGGGCTGGGCATTGAGGCGGCGTCATTCCGCAATGGCCTGCCGCACGAGTCGGTGCTGGAGCTCGACGTGCTCACCGGCACGGGCGAGATTGTCACAACGGCCCCGGGGGACGAGCTGTTCGCCGGGTTCCCCAATTCCTACGGCACGCTGGGCTACGCCACCCGGCTGCGGATCGAGCTGGAACCGGTGCGCTCGCACGTCACGCTGCGGCATGTCCGGTTCGGCGATCTGGATGAGCTGTGCGCCGCGATAGCGCGGATCATGGCGACCGGGCGATGGGATAGCGGGGACAGCGCAGACATCGACTATCTCGATGGCGTGATGTTCTCCCCCGCCGAGTCCTATCTGACGCTGGGCACCCGCGCCGGGCATGACGGGCCGGGCAGCGACTACACCAGGACGCGGATCTACTACCGCTCGATCCAGCAGCGCCCCCGCGACGTGCTGAGCACCCACGATTATCTGTGGCGCTGGGATACCGACTGGTTCTGGTGCTCGGCGGGCCTGGGCGCCCAGCACCCGGTGATCCGGCGGCTGTGGCCGGCGTCACTGCGGCGCAGCGATGTGTACTACAAGATCGTCGCACTGGCGAACCGCTACGACCTGGAGAACCGGTTCGAGGCCTGGCGTGGCCGACCCCGGCGGGAACGGGTGATCCAGGACGTCGAGATACCCCTGGAGCGCACCGCGGAGTTCCTGCGCTGGTTCGCGGTCCATGTGGGAATCGAACCGGTGTGGCTGTGCCCGCTGCGGCTGCGCGGCGGGCGCACCTGGCCGCTTTATCCCCTGGAACCGGGCCGGGACTATGTCAATGTCGGCTTCTGGTCCAGCGTGCCGATCGCCCCTGGCGCCAGCGACGCAGCCACCAACCGGGCCATCGAGCATCAGGTGGACGCACTCGGCGGGCATAAGTCGCTCTATTCTGACTCGTTTTACTCCCGCGAGGAGTTCGACGCCCGCTATGGCGGCGAGCGGTACGCGGTTCTCAAGCAGCGATACGACCCTGACCGGCGGCTACTGGACCTCTACACGAAGGCGGTGCGACGTCGATGAC
>DASTBN010000174.1:0-4849 GCA_035712045.1 Pseudonocardiaceae bacterium | reverse complement strand
CGCTGCAAAGCCAGCAGCGCGTTCAGTTCAAGGTAGTCGCTGTAGTACACCATCGACACCTACCTCCGTGAGGTTTCCGGCCTGGCGTAAGCAATGCGGTGGCCGCGAGTTGGGTTATGGCGCTTTTGGCGATGCCGTCCGGGGCGGATGACGAGGGTTCGGGGGACCAGTGGCCTGCTCGTTCAAGTGGTGTTCTTCTTTCCGAGCCGGCTGGGTGGGTAAGAGCCGGTAGGCAACGAACGCCTCGACGGCGCCGGGGACATCGAAAACGCCGACGGACCGGCACACGCGCACCGTCGCGCGGCAGGTGTCGGCGATGCGGTCCAGGCCCGCCTCCCCGCCGTAGCAGTCGTGCACGACCTCACGTGCGGTCGCCAGGTCCACGTCGGCGAGTAACAGGGAGCTCGTGACGAGCTTGACGTCCCAAGTCAGGCAGGCGTGGATTAGGGCGGGCAGCGCTTGGGCGACGGGTTCACGCAAGTTCGGGTGGAGCTGGTGCCACAGCTCGTGGAAGAACTTCGCGAAGAACCGGTGGTGGTGTCCCTCGTCCTTGGCGTGGTCGCGGGTGAGCTCGCGTACCACGGTGAGCACGCTCGGGTCGGGGGGGATCTCGTTGAGCACGGCCGTGATGAGCGTCTCGAACACCACGGCCTGCAGCAGCGGCACGAGGTGCGGTGGATCGGGCAGCAGTTGAGTGCCGATCTGTTCCAATCGGTCGACGAAGCTGCCGTAGTCCCACGGTGGAATAGCGATGCCTGTCTCCTGCGCGATCTGCTCGGCGAGGTCGAGGCTGTAGAGAGCGTGGTATCCCTCGTCGCAGTACACCTTGAAGGCGTCGAGACGCATGGACATGGCCAGGTCGATGCCCGCACGGTCGTTGGCGATTCGTTCGGCGGCACAGTTGACGATGCGCGTTTCCAGGTGGGCGGTGGACAGCAGGAACTGATACAGGTGGCGGATGGTCAGCTCGCGCTGCTGCTGCGGCGTTACCTGTGCGAGAGCCTCATGCGCGAGGTAGGGCACCAACCGTGCGGGGAAGAACACCTTGCCCGCGTCGGTTTCGTCGCGAAACAGTCGCCGGATGCCTGAGCGGACGCCCGCCGTCTTGTACCAGGTATCGAACGGGGTCATGCCGTCCTCCTCGAGTGCGCCAGGACCGAGCCGAGGCGGGCGACACCGTTGCGCACGACCTCAATGTCGATGGCATGGCAGAGTCGGAACCAGCCAGGTTCCGGTGCGCTGAAGAACTTGCCAGGCAGGATGTTGAGCTTGGCCGTGCTGAATATGCGTTGCCACAGCGCGTGTTCGGCGGCAAAGCTCGCCTCGGCGAGGTGGTCGCGCAGGTCGACCCAGATCGAGAAGGCCGCAGCCGCAGGAACGTACCCGATGCCGTGCCTGCTCAACAGGTCAGTTACATGGCGGTAGGACGCCGCGAGCCGGACCTTGCCTTGGGCCAGGAAATGACGGACCCAGGCGGTATCGGCGAGCAAGTCGCACAGCACGGCTTGCGTGTCGGTGGAGGTAGGCGAGAAGTAGGCGAGGGCGCGTGCCGCCGCGCGGGTCTGGGCACCGCTGGTGTGCAACAGCCCGACCTTGAGGCCGGACAAGGCGAAGTCCTTGGCGAATCCCCACACCACGTGCACTCGGTCAAGATCGCTCTCGGGTACCCTGGCCAGCACATCGGGATCTCGCACGCTGACAAACCGGCCGGGGCCGAACACCGAGTGGGCGTAGATCTCGTCGGCGATGACATCGACATCGTGTGCCCACGCCACCCGCAGTAGCTCGCACAGGGTGGCTGCGGAGTGCAGCTGGCCCTGGGGGTTCGACGGTGAGGTGACGGCGACCGCACGGACGGGCACGCTGTCGCGCCGCAACCTGTCCAGTGCGCGGTCGAGCTCGGCGGGATCGAGCGGGAAGCCGCCTGCGGTCGCCATCGGCACCGGGATTAGACGGGCACCGGAGCGCCCGACCAAGTCTACGTCCAGTGCCGAGTAGTACGGCGCCGGCACAACGATCACCTCGCCGGGGTCGCACAACACCGTCGCCGCGATGTCCAGCGCCGCAGTCGCGCCGCTGACGACCACCAGGTCCTCCCCGTCGACCGGCGTGCGCCAAGTCTGACCCAGCAGGGCGGCGATCGCCGCGCGCAAATCTGCCGTGCCGTGTAGTTGTCCATAGTGGACGTCGGTGGCGGCAAGGTTGCGCGGGGCGGTCAGCCGCGGCGCTAGAAGGTCCCACATCAATCTGTTTTCGGCCGTGCCGAGGTTGACATAACCGTATGGGTTAGTGGTCGGGTGGTACGGGTCGGCCTCGGCACGGAAGTGGGCTGCGGCGATCGCCGGGGTGTCGGCGGCCAACCGCGCGGCGGCATGGGAGACCATCAGGCCACGCTCCCCGTCGACTCTGCCGAGACCGGAGGGCGCTGCGGCTCGGCCATCCAGCCTGACAGCAGGCCAGGATGCACGCCCAGTCCCATGGACGCATCGATCACTGCGCCGTGCAACAGGACCGCGTCATGGCTGGTCAGCCACCACACGACCGCCGCGACCTCCTCCGGCTGCAGCAGCCGCCCGCCGGGCAGCCGCGCCTCCAGCGCTCGCCGCTCCTGCGCCGACAGCCCGGACAACGTGCTCGCCTCCAGCATCGCCGTCTCCACCGCACCGGGGCAGACCGCGAACACGTCGACCGGTTCGTGGGCCAGCTCGGCGGCGAAGTGCCGGGTCAAATACGCCAGGGCGGCCTTGCTCATCCCGTCCGCGACGTGAAAACCGGGGAACACAGATATCCCGCCCCCCACGCTGGCAATGTTGACCACTTTGCCGTAGCCGCGCTCGATCATGCCTGGCAGCAGCTGCTCGATGAGCCACAGCGGCCCGGCGCTGTTGATGTGCAAGAAAGCCGCCGTCCGGGCGGCGTCGGAGCCTGCCACGTACCGCTCAATGGTCCGCGATCCAACGGCCGCATTGTTGATCAATACGTCGACTGGTCCCGGCAGATTCGCGGCCAGCCGCTGGTGGCTCGTCCAGTCCCCCTGGTCGAACTCGAACGCCTGAACCTGCGCACCTGCTGCGGACAGCTCCGCAACGATCTGCCGAGCCCGTTCGCGTCCCGACCGGTAGGTGAACCACACTCGGTCACCACCGTCTCCAAATCGGGCAACGCAGGCCCGGCCAATCCCGCTTGACCCGCCGGTGATCAAAACGTTTCGCATCACACCCGCTTCTCCCCGATCTAGTTACCGGTACCCTCCTGGAGCAGTCCGGCCTTCGCGAGCAACGCTCTACCCACAGCATCGGCCGGGTCACCCATGCCCAGCGGCAAGTCGAAATGGTTGCGCGCCGCAACAACCAACTCGGTGACCGGCACGTCGAGCCGAAGCATCCCCGAGACCAGCCAACGCTGCTGGTCGGCAAAGCCGATCGGCTCGTTTGCACCTCTGGCTACAACGAGCGGCGGCAGACCCGCGTGCAGTTGGCGCAGGAGGCTGTTGGTCGCCGCCTGCGTTGCAGACAACCCGATAGCGGCGCCGACCGAGCTGCGGCGCACTGGCTCCAGCTCGTATAACCCGCTCATCAGCACGGCGGCGCACACCAGGTCACGGGGCCGCATCGCCTCGGGCAGCCAGCCCTCAACCAGGCACATCCCCGCCAACTGCGCTCCGGCCGAATGACCTGTCAGTATGATCCGTTTCCGGTCGACGCCCAGGCCTGCGGCGTTGCGGTGCAGCCACAACACGGCGTTGCGGACCATGGCCACGATGTCATCGAGCCCTACCCGTGGAGCCAACCCGTAACCGAGCGCGGCGTACGCGGCACCAGCGGCCACAATCTCCCGCGCGGCGAACGACGAATCCGCCTCGGTCAACTGCTGCCAGTAGCCACCGTGCACAAACACTACCAACGGTGAATCCGGTTCCGGCGCAGGAAAGAAGTGCAGTCGCTCGGAGGGATCAGATCCGTACCGGACCTCGCGCCAGGACAACTCACGGCGCGCCAGGGCCGATCGCCACGTGTACTCATCGAGGTAGGGCTGCTCGGATGGGACCAACCGGCCGGGCAAATACTGCCGGTCCCACACCTCGCTACAGGTGGTTGCCTCCATACCGACTCCCGCGTTTTGGGCCGCGATGGACTCCCGTGCCACCGGTTCCGCCACCGCCGGGTCATGGGTCGCTGACGCGCGACTAGCACCCCCCAACCGGTGGTACGCGGCCTCGGCGTCCAGGTCATCCGCGCGGCGGTGAACGAAATCGTTGTCGGTGTACCGCTGTGCTCATGACTAGCTGTCATCTGGCTTTCCCGGGTCAACACAGAGCCTCCTCCGGGCGTAAGGCGTAGTCGGCACCTATATGGTCGATCTGGCGCGACACCACCCCACCCCACCTAAAGAAAGGAGACCGGGAGCGCCCGCGTGGATACACCAGCTCCTGACCGGATGCGACGAGATTTCTACTGAGCTGCCCCTCGATCAGAGGGGTGCGCTCGTTCAGCGTCAGGTTTCGATGTCTCTTGCGGATGCGGGACGGAGCTGTCAGTTTGCGGCTCTCCACATTTGAGCGGAGCAATGCTTGAAACCTGTGGATGAGCAAGATCAAGGGGGGTCGTACCCTCCCGATCATCCTGGACAGGTTCCTCAAGCAAAGGCCGGCGCGCCAACGCCAGCCGGGAAGGTAAGACCCATGTTCATCGTAGTCCCCGAGCCCGGTGCCGAGGGTGTCCGCACCGGGAGCGCTGGGTCGGGCGAGTCCTCGTCGTTGATCGATCAGATCGTGCGGGAGGGCGCGCGGCGGATGCTGGCCGAGGCCCTGCAAGCCGAGGTCGAGGAGCGTATCGCCCGGTTCGCCGGG
>DASTBN010000173.1:0-3244 GCA_035712045.1 Pseudonocardiaceae bacterium | reverse complement strand
GCACGAACCTGCAGGGAGTGCTGGGCCGCGGGCCTTCCCTGATCGGCGTCGGCGAGGCGGCGGTGTACTTCCAGGTGTCGACGGGGCGGATGCCGGCTTCGCGGCAGGAGGCGCAGATCGCCGCGAAGCCCGTCAAGTTCAGCCCCGAGGAGATCGACGCGCTGGGCGCGTTCGTTCAGGCCAACGGTGGCGGGCCAATCGTGCCCAAGGAGGGCCTGGCTGGGGGTGATCCCGCGCGGGGCGGCGAGTTGTTCCGGCTCAACTGCGCGTCATGCCACCAGTTCACCGGCCGCGGTATCTCGCTGTCCTCGGGCAAGTACGCGCCCGCGATCAAGGACGTGAGTCCCCAGCAGATCTATGCCGCGATGATCAGCGGGCCACAGAGCATGCCGCGGTTCTCCGACCGGCAGCTCACCCCGGAGGAGAAGCGCGACATCATCGCTTACATAGAGTCGATCAGCCACGAGCGCAACAACCCGGGTGGTTACTCCCTCGGTGGCTACGGGCCGGTGTCCGAGGGCCTGATCGCGTGGATCGTCGGGATCGCGGCGCTGGTGGGTGTCACGCTGTGGATCGGAGCGAGAGCATGACTGGCCACGGGGGCTCTCACGGAGACCGGCCTGGGCAGCTGGCCGGCGACACCGACTTGTCGGGCGCGAGCCGCGACGAGCTGGTCCGTCTGGGCTCAGCGCTGGATGGAGTGACCATCGAGCACCGGGAGGATCCGTTCCCGGTGCCGGGTACCCGCGCGGAGCAGCGCACCGAACGCAAGGTCGCGCGCTGGTTCATCATCGCCGCACTGACCGGGCTGGGGTTCCTCGCGGCCTATCTGTTCTGGCCGTTCCGGTACACCCCACCCGGCACTCCGGGCGGCGGGCATACGCTCTACCAGCTCTACACACCGATTATCGGCGTGCTATTCGGCCTGGCGGTGTTCTCCGTCGGGGCTGGCACCATCGCCTATGCCAAGCACTTGCTGCCTCACGAGACCGCTGTGCAGGAACGCCACCTCGGCGGGTCCGCGGAGGTCGACCGGGTGACCATCGGCGCGATCCTCGCCGACTCGGGTGCCAGCAGCGGCATCGCCCGCCGGTCTCTGATCAAGCGGGCCGCCGGGATCGGGGGCGCGGTCCTTGGCGCCGGATTAGGCATCTTCGCCCTGGGTGGCCTGGTCCGTAACCCATGGCAGGGCGGGGCTCACGCCGCGCTGTGGGTGACGCCATGGCGCTCCGACAACGGCGAGCCGGTGTTCCTGCGCTATGACTCCGAGCAGCTCACCCTGGCGCGCCCCGAGGATCTCGCCGCAGGCAGCATCGCGACGGTTTTTCCGTACAAGCGGTCGTGGTCGGAGAAGGAAGCGCACGACGCGCTCCGCGCCTCCGACAGCCCGGTGATGCTTATCCGGCTGCACCCCGAGCAAGCGGCCCAGGTGATCCAGCGCAAGGGCCAGGTCAACTTTCACTACGGCGATTTCTACGCCTACTCCAAGATCTGCACCCATCTTGGCTGCCCCGCCTCGCTCTATGAGTCGCAAACCGCCCGGCTGCTGTGCCCGTGTCATCAGTCACAGTTCAACATGCTGGAGTACGCCAAGCCGGTCTTCGGGCCAGCGACCAGGGCCTTGCCGCAGCTGCACATCGACGTGAACGATGAGGGATACTTCTACGCGACAGGCGACTTCATCGAACCGGTAGGACCAGCGTTCTGGGAGCGGAGATCATGAGCGCGACGCCGACCACGCCGAAAGCCCCGAGCGGGCTCGCGGCCCGCGCGGGGAAAGCCGCCGATGAGCTGGATCAGCGGTTCCATCTCGCCTCTGGGATGCGGCGGCAGATCAACAAAGTGTTCCCGACCCACTGGTCGTTCATGCTCGGTGAGATCGCGCTGAACACCTTCATCGTGCTGCTGCTCTCCGGGATCTACCTGACGCTGTTCTTCGACCCCTCCATGGAAGAGGTCAAGTACAACGGGGTTTACCCGAACCTCCGCGGGATCGAGATGTCCCGGGCGTACGCCTCGACCCTGGAGATCTCGTTCGACGTCCGGGGCGGGCTGTTCATCCGGCAGGTACATCACTGGGCGGCACTGCTGTTCGTCGCGGCGATCGTCGCCCACATGCTCCGGACGTTCTTCACCGGCGCCTTCCGCAAGCCGAGGGAGACGAACTGGACGATCGGCGTGGTCATCGCCATCCTGGCCGGGCTCGAAGGCCTCACGGGTTACTCGCTGCCCGATGACCTGCTCTCCGGGACGGGGCTGCGGATCATCTCCGCGATCACGATGTCGCCGCCGGTCATCGGTACCTGGGCGCACTGGGCCATCTTCGGTGGAGAGTTCCCCGGAACTATGATCATCCCAAGGTTCTTCATCGTCCATGTGCTGCTCATCCCGGGAATCCTGTTCGCGCTGATCGGGGTGCATCTCGCGCTGGTCTGGTACCAGAAGCACACGCAGTTCCCGGGGCCTGGGCGGACCGAGCGCAACGTCGTCGGTGTTCGCATCGTGCCGGTCTTCGCGACGAAGGCGACCGGCTTCGCGATGGTGAACATCGGTGTGATCTGCATCATGGCGGGGCTATTCCAGATCAACCCGATCTGGAACTTCGGGCCATACAACCCCGCCCAGGTCTCGGCCGCCTCGCAGCCTGACTGGTACGTCGGCTGGCTGGACGGCTCAACCCGGCTCTGGCCGGCCTGGGAGATCTACCTGGGCAACTACCTGATCCCCGCGTCGTTCTGGCCCACCATGGTGATTCCCGGGATCATGTTCACCCTGGCATTGGCCTACCCCGCCATCGAGCGCAAGCTCACCAAGGACTACGCCTCACACAACCTCCTGCAGCGCCCCCGGGACGTCCCGGTGCGCACCAGCTTGGGCGTGATGGCCACCTCGTTCATGGTGGTTCTCCTGCTCTCCGGTGGCAACGATGTCATCGCTTACACCTTCGACATCTCGTTGAACGCCACCACCTGGGCCGGCCGGATAGGCATGCTGATAGTGCCGCCTCTGGCGTACTACATCACCTACCGGATCTGCCTGGGCTTGCAGCGCGCCGACCGGGCGATCCTGGAACACGGGATTGAGACCGGCATCATCAAGCGGCTGCCACATGGTGAGTTCATCGAGGTACACCAGCCGCTCGGCCCAGTCGACGACCACGGCCACCCTATTCCCCTGGAGTATCAGGGCGCCCGGGTCCCTAAGCGGATGAATCAGCTGGGCTCCGCCGGTTCCCCCGTGCCTG
>DASTBN010000172.1:0-7939 GCA_035712045.1 Pseudonocardiaceae bacterium | reverse complement strand
GTCAGCGGCGAGGGTGAGGGCTGGCCGACGTCGTCGTAGATCGCATTCGATTCCTTCCTGCTCGGCCAGCGTCGCGACCTGGCGGACGGCGGCCGCGCTGCCGGTGGCGTAATCGGCGGCGGCGTCTTGGCCATGCATACGGCGCATACGGCGCAGCGTTGAATACATGGTGGACCGCAGCGCGGTAACTTTCGCTGTGTTGTTGCCCGTGACCCCGCCAGCCACCCGGTTCGCTTCGATGACGGCGACTCGCGCGCCCCGGCGGGTTAGCAGAAGCGCGGTGGTCAGCCCAGTGATGCCACCGCCGAGCACAGCGACATCCATCGTTATATTCCCGGCCAGATATTCCCGGCCAGCCGCGGATAGCCATCGCTGGGCATGGCCTCCAGCCACAGTGACTGCGCTGCGCTCGTGGTACGCACGCTCTGTCCCTCGGTGACCTGAAGTCCCAGGCGGGGAGAGAGCCCGCTAGCCGGAGCGCTTACACCTAACGAGCGGAAGTGGGCTGGTCCGCCAGTACGCGGTGTGTTTGCTGTGTGTTGCTCACGGGTACGACACGTCATGGCGCCGCACCGGGTAGAAATCGTGGCCGTCGACGATGACGGCGTTGATCAAGCCTTCTGGGAAGATACCTCGATCGTCCTGGCTTGCCTGCGGGAGACGCCGCCACGGATACCCGCCTACTTCGGGTACGACGCGCTGGGGTCGGAACTGTTTGAGGCGATCACTGAATTGCCCAGCTATTACCTCACCCGGGTTGAATACAGGCTATTGCGGCGCCACGCCGCACAGATCGCGGACCTGCTCGGCTGCGGGCGGGTCGCGGAGCTGGGTAGCGGGAGCGCGAAGAAGACCCGCGTGCTGCTGGCGGCGTGCCTTACCCGTCGTGCGACCACCTACCTTCCGATCGACGTCTGTCACGAGATGCTGGTGACCAGCGCGCGAGAGCTGACTACCGAGCTGACGGGCCTGCGCGTGCGGGGACTGTGGGGCCGCTATCAGGCAGGGCTGGCGTGGCTGCGGGAGGATAAACCGGAGCCGATGGCCGTGGCCTTCCTCGGAAGTAACCTGGGCAATACCACTGCCTGCGAGCGTGACGAGCTGCTCGCCCAGATCGCCAGCACCCTGCGTACGGGCGACCAATTCCTGGTGTCGGTCGATCTGTGCAAGCCCGGCCAAGTATTCGACGATTGTTATAATGATCCCGCTGGCGAGTCGGCGTTCGCCCGATTTCGGCTCAACCATCTGATCCACCTCAATCGCCGCTTCGGCGGCGACTTCGCAGTAGAGTACTTCTACCCCCGGGCGCACTACGACCCCGCCACCACAACCGTCCAGGCTCATCTCTACGCGACCGAGGACCAGTCCGTTGCCCTCACCAAGCTAAATTGGGAGCTGAGGCTGCACCGTGATGATTCGCTGAACGTTGGCTTCTCGCATAAATTTCACCGCCTGAGGTTCGTTTCCGACGTCGCCGCCCGGGGTTTTGCGCTGCGGGCGCGGTGGATCGACACGGTGTGGCAGTATGGTATTTTTCTCTTCGTTCGCTTAAGTTAATCACCGTGCCGCTGGCGGGATCGGTTTGGCCCGAGGAGTAGGTGGGTACTACGTGCGATGTGTGGTTGCTTAAGCCTCCTGGCGTCTACCGGCCACAGGCCGACACTTGGTTATTGGCCCAGGCACTCCGTGACGCCGCGATTCCT
The DNA here is from genome assembly GCA_035712045.1 of Pseudonocardiaceae bacterium. GTDB lineage: Bacteria > Actinomycetota > Actinomycetes > Mycobacteriales > Pseudonocardiaceae. Next base: position 6,236 of record DASTBN010000172.1, on the reverse strand, counting down.
TTAGGCGCGCGTGTGCTGGACTTATGCACGGGAACCGGCGCGCTGGCTGTCGTCGCGGCCCGTGCCGGTGCGGGGCACGTTATGGCCGTGGATATCTCGCTGCGCGCGGCATGGACGGCTCGGTTTAACACCATGGTTCGTGGGCTCCCGGTTCAGGTTCAATGCGGGGACGCGCTGAGGTGTCTCGCGGGCCGCCGATTCGATGTGGTTCTCGCCAATCCCCCCTATGTGCCCTGTGAAGAGAAAGATCTGAACGGGCGCGGGGCGGCCAGGGCCTGGGACGCGGCGTGGAACGGCCGGGCTCTGCTCGACCCCTTGTGCGCCCACGCCCCCGCGATGCTCTCGCGGGGAGGGATGTTGCTGATCGTCCACTCCGAAATTTGCGGCATTATGGCTACTCTAAATAGACTGCGGGGCGGGGGGCTCAAGGCCGCTGTGGTGGCTCGGAAGGTGGTGGCGTTCGGGCCGATCATGCGGCAGCGAATTTCATTGCTGGAGCGTCAAGGCCTGATCCGAACAGGCCAGCGGCATGAAGAATTGGTGGTGATCCGTGCTGATCGACACGACCGGCAATAATGATCGAAAGGATCGAAGGCGGGTCAGGGTGGTCCCCGGTGGGCCAGTACTCATCGAAGGGCCCGTTGAGCTGATAACCGACGACGGTCGGCACGTCATAGCGGATCGTTTCGTGGTCGCGCTCTGCGTCTGCCGGCGGAGCCGGCGTTACCCATTGTGCGACACCAGTCACCGCCAGCGGGTTCGCCAGTCCTAGCGGCTGGCGAGTGGCCGGCGCAACGATGTCGTGTCGGCCCGCCACGCGCTGAGCAGGTGATCGGCCAGCCGGGCTTCCAGCAGTTCGGTCCCCGCGATGCCGAACACCACGTCTCCGGCGAGCTCGGGTTCCCGATCGAGGAGATCACCGATCACGTCCCGGCGCAGCACTTGTTCGTGCACCGCGTCGGCTTCGATGTGCTCGGTGAAGAACAGCATGCAGGCTGGCCCGGCGCCAAGTCGCTCCAGTGCCTGAGCTATCCGTTGCGCGCTGGGTGCCGTGCTGATCTCCGCCGCCGCGAAATGCCCGACCAGGGCGCCACGAAGCCTGCGATGCAGGCCGAACATAGACATCATGTTGACGATCGCGATCGCGGGCGCTGGCACATCGTCCAAATAGTGCAAGTAATCGGGACAGAGCCCGGCTTCAGTCATCAGGTCGGCGAACAACTGGGAATGCATGCGTTCCCCGCGGCCTCCGCCGAACTCATCGAACTCGACCGCGACGAGCGAAGCCTTCGCCCGACCATGGAGACGTGGAATGACCCAGGCGTGCGGATCGGCTTCCTTCAGGTGATAGACGGAACGGTGCGCGAAGTACTCGCGCATATGCCACCATTGGGCGTGATCCCGTAGATAGTGGGAAACTCCGTCGCCCGGTACGTGTTCCACCAGCAACGCGTCCAAGGCGGTAGCGACGTCATCCCCGCTACCGGTGTCACGGCGCAGCGCGGTGAGGAAAACCCGTTCCATCGCCGCCCGGAGTTCCAGCAGCCGAGGGTCCCACTCCCAGGCCGGATCAACATCGGTAAAGCCCCGGTAGTGCAGCTCGTAGCAGGTGTACAGGGCCAGCGCCAGATCGTCTCCGTACGGGTCGGCCCGATCTACCTCCGGCGGAGACGACAGCTCGGCTCCCGCGCTGCGGGTCACCGCAGTGATCACCGCGGCCGACAGCGGCCCGTGGGGCGCTGGAAGAGCGCGAGTGAGAGCGTGTTTATGACTGATCGTCGTCATCGAGATCCTCCCGCGATGCTTCGCTATTCGTGACTGCCCTGACGCCCGCCGAACACTTCCTTCGAGGGCGCGATGGGTGTAAGCCTCGGTTCGCATCCGGCCCGATATCTCCGGGTAGTGCAGCTCGAAGGCCGGGCGCTCGGAGCGGACGCCGGGCAGGCCGGTGAAGTTGTGCAGCGGCGGGCCACAACAGTCGTGTCCGGGTACCCTGACTCGGCGCCACGTACACCCCTGAGGCTCTTTGATGGCGTCACCCACAGTTCGTGAGGCTGGTTCGCGGTCGCCAGTGCGCGCCGTCGCCTGAACGCGGCTCGTCGCAGCGCGCTACGGTGGAGAGATGGGACAAGGACAAGCCGTGGTCCCCGCACTGGTGGGACTCACTGCCGCGGTGGCCCATGACGCGGCACTGGACGCGCACCTGCTCGCCGTCGACCAGGACCCCAGCCACTCGCCGAGCGTCGCGGGCGTGGTGGAGGCGCAGGAACCCGCACCCGGCAGCCAGGTCGTCCCCGGCCATCGGGTACGGATCTGGGTGAAGACCGACCCTGGTGAGGACGGCGGCGGAGGCGGTGGCCTGCCCACGCCAAGCGGACCGGCACCCCTGAGTTCGGCTGGCGCCAAATAAATCCTCGCCGGTCAGCTCAGGCTACCGGGGCCAGCGCCACCTTCACCTAGCCGGGCTCCCGGGTGTCGAAGGTCTCATAGGCACTGATCACGTCGTTGATGGGCTCGATCTGGGTCAGCAGCCGGGCGGGGTCGGACACTCCGCTGGCTACCAGCTCCAGCAGCCGCGGGATGATCGCGCGGTGCGGGCAGTTGCCCATCTTCACCGTCAGGTTCTTGTTCATCGCCGCCCCGATCGGCCAGTGCCGCACGGTCGGCGGATAGACGCCGATGATCCCGATGCTGTCGGCTTTGGCCACGGACTCGACGGCCCACTGCGCGGCTTGCGAGGGGACACGGCCATGTCCCCACGCGGTGGCCTCCCCTCCGGAGGCCTCGGCCAGCTCGTGCCCGCGTACTCCCCGTTTGGGGAGTAGGCGTCCACACCCACCGCGTCGATCACCCGGTCGGCGCCGATGCCTCCGGTGAGTTGACGGATTACCGCGACCGGGTCTTCAGAGCCGCAATTGACCGGCTCGGCGTGCTGCGAGCGGGCCGCCTCCAGCCGGGCCGCGACGTTATCCACCGCGACCACCCTGCCCGCGCCCAGCCGCCACGCCGCGTCGATGGCCAGCTGGCCCACCGGCCCGCAGCCGAAGACCGCCACCGTGTCACCCTGGGGACACCTCGGCGCCACTGCGCGCCGAACCACGCGGTGGGATAGATATCGGAGAGCACGATGGCCTGCTCGTCACTCACCGCCTCCGGCAGGGGAATGAGATTCGCTGCGGCGAAGGGCACCCGTGCGAAACTGGCCTGCAAGCCGTTGACCGGGCCGGTGGACCGGGGCCCGCCGAAAACGACGTGCCGGCGCCCGCGCCATTGGGTTTGGCGTTATCGCACTGGGAGTTGTAGCCCGCGCGGCAGTAGGAACAGATCCCGCAGCAGATCGTCGAGGGGATCACGACCCGATCGCCGGGCATGAACGCGCGCACTTCCGTCCCCACGGCCTCGACGACTCCGACACCCTCATGGCCCAGCACGGTCCCGGGCACCATGTCCGGCATCGTGCCGCGCACCATGTGCAGATCGGTGCCACAGATCGCGCTCATCGTCAGCCGCACGACGGGGTCGCCGGGCTCCTCGACTCGCAGGTCCGGCACATCCCGCAGGTCGATCTGTCCCGGTGCCTGCCATACCACTGCCTTCATGTCCTCAGCTCCTGTCGATGATGCGCTCGTCAGCCCAGAGGGACGGCCGGTCCCTCACCCACCTGCCTGCTCAGAGCCGCTGAATTACCCACTCAGGAGGATCCAGCTGAGGCTATAGTTCGTGCGCTGCCGGGTAGAAGATTGCTCCTTGATGGCGGTGTTCCCCTCAAGTTCCGCGAAGATCTGGGGCTTCGCCCGCATCGTAGATCCGCTCACCAGGCCCGGAGCGATCACGGTGCCAGCCCGATGTCCCCGCTTGGATCACTCTTTCGTGGCGAGTAAACCAGCTGCTGGGGACCGCTGGTTTAGGGCGTCACGAAAGCGGGAAGCTCCAGGCAGCTCTGGTCGAGCAACAGAATGACACCGTCGTTGGCCTACCCACCCAGCGCCGGTAACCAAGCTAGAGGGAGCGTGACCCAATGAGTGAACAACCGAATCTGGGCGCTGGTAGCCAGGAGCCCGATCCCGCCACGGCTGAGAACCCGCCGAGTGACATCAAAGCCGGAGATGAGAAACGGGACCAGGTGGGAAGCGAGTCGCATCATTCTGACCGGATGGACACCGGGGTTTCCCAGGAGAGGCCTATTGATCCGGAAAGTCCGCCTATGCATCCCGGTGACCAGGGCGGCTAAGGTAATTCCCGGTAGTGCTGCCCCAGCGGATCTTGGATTTTGATAGGCGTTGAGCGCGCTGAGGGATGGCGAATACTACCCGGGATGGCATCGGGTGAGCGTCCCGTGCAGGCTGAGTGGGCGGCCGTGAGATGGTGGTTATCCGCCGCGAGCGAGTGAGTGCCGGGATAACCGTACTGTTCGCATGAGCCGCTCGGGCGAACAGTACGGCCTCCGCCTCAAGCTCCGGGTCCTCAGCGACCGCGCCATGGGCATAGTGGTGATCCGTCGCCTCGACGCGGTCGGCCCGCTCATCACCGAACAGCGCGCGGAAGGCACCCGGCCGCCCAGCACCCGCTCGATGAGAACCAGTCAGCAGTAACGCCCAGTCTCGTGCTGCGGATGACCGAGCATGGTGCGATAGGGCTCACCCATCTTCTGGCGTACCTGCTTCCGATACGGATCATGGGACTCCGTTGAATCGATCGTGACAATCCCGTTTTGGTGCTTTGCGGGGACTCGGGCGGTATCCGGTCGCCGGTATCGGTCTTCGGCAGCAGGCCCGGAGCGGTCACGCCGTTAGAGTGTCAGTCCTGCGTATTTGGCGAGCTGGACTAGTTGAGGGTTGCTCCGGCGGTGCAAAGAGATCAGTACTCGGAGCACTTCGCGACCCGTCGGTTCGATTTTCGCTCGCTGGGGTGCGATGCCCCATGCCTGGACCAGCGAGGCTTGCGCGCTGTCCCGGTCGCCGAGATCGAGATGAGCGCGGGCGGTATTGATATGGCAGAAGCTGGTTTGATTGGCCGCGAGCCCGGTGGTGTTCTTGCCGAGTAGTTGCTCAGCGATGCGGATGACCCCGCGGGGGCGGCCGAGGTCGCCTTCGGCGGTCAAGACATGAGCGGCGGTCTGGGCGGGACCAAAGAGCATGGCATGGGCCCGCCGGTCGTGCGGGAATTCCTCAGCTACGGTCCATGCCGCGCCGATGTGCCGCTGGGCTTCACTCCGGTCGCCAAGTCGTCCGGCGAGGGTCATGCCGCGCAGGTGCAGGATGCCGGTGGTGAAAGCCCTCTCCGGCCTGGTTAGCGCCGTTTCGGCGGCCGCGATGGCCCGGTCTATCACAGCGAGCCCGCCATCACAGTCCCCGCAGTGGAGCAAGGCGCCCGCCCGGCTCCCGGCGGCGAGCGCGGTCACCAGCGGGCTGGGGTACTGGGCCGCGGCCCAGGCCTGGCGGATCGGGGCGACCCCGACCAGGTCCATCCACCGATGCTGCCATGCTAGCCAATACGTGACCCAGTACGTATCGGCCAGCAAAGCCCACCGCTGCGGATCAGCTGCGGCGTGCGCATAGGTGGTGGTCCGGGTGAGCAGATCAGGCAGGATCCGCAGCAGCCTCGCCAGGTCAGTCCGTTCCATCAGGGTGATGGCCTGGTCCACCCCGGCGCGCAACTGGGCGGGTTCGGGCATGAGCGTCTGATCGGGGATGTCGTAGCGGCGTACCGCCGTGCGCAGACCCTCCAGCAGCACGCTCTGCTCCTGGGAGATTTCGGCCTCCCCGTACAGGCTACGGAGAGAAATCCGCAGGGCGCGGGCGATCGCGGCGGCGACGCCGGGGGTGAGCGTCCGGTCACCGGTCTCGATCTTCGACAACAGGCTCAGCGAGATCCCAGCCCGCCGTGCCAGTGCCGCCTGCGTGATGTCACGCGCCTTCCGCAACCCCGCGACCCGCGACCCGCCAGCAGCAGTACCCATAGCCCGAGTGTTCCATGGGCCATGGCTCCGGCACTCCCGCGGATGCGGGTTCGCTATGCGCTGAGCCCCGCTCACTGAGCCGCTGTGGCCGGAGGTCGGCGATGCCGGCTCACTAGAAGCCACCTGGACGTTGGAGCTTCGCGAAGTCGAGCCCGATCATGAATTCGGAGCGCTCGTAGACTGGATTAGCTCCGGTGTCCCTATCTCTCAGTCGGCACCGGACACAGTGGCTCAGGAGCTGCTCGCCGCCTGCGGGCTTGGATTCTGTCGCCAGTCG
>DASTBN010000171.1:0-2488 GCA_035712045.1 Pseudonocardiaceae bacterium | reverse complement strand
GATCAGCTCGGCGATCTCACCGGGGAAGGCCCGCCGGTACTCCTGCCGGGAGAACACCCGCTCGATCTTGCGGCAGGCCGCCGGGGACAGGTCGGTGCCGCGCTCGTCGAGGAAGATGATGTCGATCGACTGGGGGTCGCCGGGGGTGGTGCACAGCGCGATACCGCCGCTGGCGTCACTGCGCGCGGTGTGGAAGCGGGCCACGGGCAGTGGCTGGGCCTCCAGGTCAACCACGTTGATCGCGCTGGCATTCAGCGCGCCGTGCATGGCCCGCTTCAGCGCGCGGGCGGCACGGGAAACGTCACGCGAGGTGGTAACGGTGGCGCCCTTGCGCAGCGTGCTGGCGTAGGCGCCGGCCAGCCGCACGCACAGCTCCGCGGTGATCTCCACGTTGACCAGGCCGGATACGCCCCGGAGGCCGAACAGCGTGCGCTGCGCGGACGATTCCCAGATCACGCTGGTGTTCACCACCGCGCCGGCCTCGATGGTCTTGAACGGGTATACCTTCACCCCGGCGGACAGGTAGGCCTCGGGCTCGATCAGGCACTCGTCGCCCACGATCGCGCCCTCCTCGATCCTGCCCGAGGCCATCACGTCGGTCTTCTTGCAGATGACACAGCCGCGCAGGGTGACGCCGGGGCCGATGAACACGTTGTTGTGCACCACGGCCCGGTGCAGGAAGGCGCCCTCCTTCACCACGACGTTGCTGCCTACGACGGTGAATTCGCGAAGTTCCGCGCCCGCCTCGACCTTGGTGTACTCCCCGATGCACAACGGCCCGGTGATCACCGCTTCCGGGTCCACCTCGGCGCCCTCGGCCACCCAGATCCCCGGGGAGATCTCGAACCCGTCGATTTCCGCTTCCACCTGGCCGGACAGCACATCCGCCTGGGCCCTCAGGTAGCTCTCATGCGTCCCGACGTCCTGCCAGTACCCTTCGGCCACCCAGCCGTGCAGCGGGGCGCCCGCCTTGACCAGCCGGGGGAACACGTCGCCCGACCAGTCCACCGGCTCCCCGGCTGGCACCTCTGCGAGCACCTCGGGCTCCATCACGTAGATGCCGGTGTTAACGGTGTCCGAGAACACCTGGCCCCAGGTGGGCTTCTCCAGGAAGCGCTGAATGCGGCCATCGTCGTCCACGATGATGATGCCGAATTCGAGTGGGTTCGGTACCCGGGTGAGAGCCACCGTCACCAGGGCGCCCTGCTTCTTGTGGTAGGCGACCATGGCCGACAGGTCGATGTCGGTCAGTGCGTCCCCGGAGATCACCAGGAACGGCCCGGACCGCAGCGCGTCCTCGGCGTTCTTCACGCTTCCGGCCGTTCCGAGCGGTATCTCCTCGTTCGCGTACTGCAGGCTCATTCCGACGTCTTCGCCGTCACCGAAATAGTTGCGGACCAGCGGGGCGAAGAACTGGAGCGTGACCACGGTCTCGGTGAACCCGTGCCGCTTGAGCAGGCCGAGCACGTGTTCCATGATCGGTTTGTTGGCCACGGGAAGCAGCGGTTTGGGCTGATTGGCGGTCATCGGCCGCAGCCTCGTCCCCTCCCCGCCCGCCATCACCAGTGCCTTCACGTCCTGCGCGTCTCCCTTCGGATGCCCAGTTAAGCCCCATCATGGCCGGGCTGTCGCGGCTGGGCCAGCGGGGGCTGTTGACCGGCCGCCTCGTCGCGGCTAGCGGCGATCACCTGCCGCACCTGCACGAGGTACAGCGCGGCCGCCCACCAGTAGAGGGCCGTTCCCCAGATTGCGAAGGCCCAACCGGTGACCCGTGCGACCAGCGCCGCGGTGCCTTCGTGGGAGCCGAGGAGCACCAGCGGGAACGCGTAGAGCAGGCACAGGGTGGCCGCTTTCCCCACGAAGCTGACCTGGAGCGGGCCGTAGGAGTGCCGTCGCAGTACGAGCAGGGCCACGCCGAGCACCAGTTCCCTGACCACCAGGACGGCGACGAGCCACCACGGGATGATCGCCCGGACCGCCAGCCCGATCAGGGTGGCCGCGATGTACAGCCGGTCGGCGGCCGGATCGAGCACCTGGCCGAGGCGGCTCTGCTGGTTCCACGCCCGGGCGAGCTTGCCATCCAGCCAGTCCGACAGGCCTGCCGCGATCAGCAGGCCGACCGCCCACCAGTCCGCCTGTGGGACGAGCACCAGCCACAGGAACACCGGGACCCCCGCCAGCCGCGCCATGCTGATCGCATTCGGCACGGTGAGGACGCGATCCACGGTGGCTCTCGGCTCGCTCTGCCTGGATGCCGTGCCGCGAGTCAGTTCTTGCGGGCGACCGCCGCGTAGGCGGAGGCCTCGACGGGAGCGGGGCGGGGGTCCGGCTCGGTTTCAGCCCGCCATTCCGCCATCGGCACGATCCCCGGCGGCACCAGTTCCAGCCCGGAGAAGAACCGGGCGAACTCCTCCCTGGTCCGGTACTGGAATGCCATGCCGGCCCGCTGGTAGGCGGACGCCGTTCCCGCACCCGGCGGGTAGAAGTC
>DASTBN010000170.1:0-2270 GCA_035712045.1 Pseudonocardiaceae bacterium | reverse complement strand
CAAGACTCCAGTCTGCGGCCCGCATCAGGAGAAAGCCACAAAGGGCGAAGGCCGCAGCCCAATCATGCGGAACACAAGATCCAAAACGGCTCCGCCACGCCGCCGTACTCAGACTCCCACGGAATTAACCACCAGGGTCATCGGCCAGCGCCATCGATCCGGGTGCGAGGGTGCGTGCCAGGCACCGGTAGTAGGTGTGCTCTTTGCGGATCATCGCGCCTTGCATTCTCCGGTCGCAGATCCCGCAGCGCATCAGACCGCGCAGGAGGTACGGCCGCGTGCCGGTGGTCCGGGTCCGCTCCAGTTTGGCGATTCCTCGCATGCCGCCCGCCGCCCGCGACCGGCGCAGCAATTGGGCTTGAGTGAACTCCTCTACGGACACGATCGCTGGGTGGGCGGGCTGGCGGGAGCGCACCATCCGATCCGCGCTGGCTCGCCGGAACCGGACCACGTGTCCCGCTGCGATGTCGTCCGGGTCGAGTAGCGTCTCGTGTTTGGCCCATCGGCCGAAGATGGCGTAGCCGGTGTAGCGGGGGTTCTCCAGGATCGACCGGACGGTGCTGCCCTGCCAGCCATCGGCCTGCCGGTGGCGGTTCTGGTCCGGCCGCCGAGCCGAAGGGCACGGGATACCGTCCCGGTTCAAGCCGTAGGCGATCGCCCGGTCACCCTGACCCCTCAGATACTCGGTGAAGATTCGCCGCACCACCTCGGCCGCGATCTCATCGATCTCCAAGACCCGCAGCCGGTATCCCTCGGCCGCCTTGCGCGGGTTCGGGTGCGGCCCGGCATCGGCCACCACGTAGCCGTAGGGTGCCCGGCCGCCTTGGTGCCGGCCCTCGTTGAGGACCTGGGCGTCCATCGCCGCGCGTACCCGGGCCTGAACGTGCTGGCGTTCTGACTCACTCATCCCGCCCAGCACGCTCATCAGCATCTTGTGCGAGGGATTGCGGGCGTCGAACTTCCCACCCAGTTCGGGCACCCACAGCTCGACTCCGTAGGCGGCGAAGCGTGGCGCGGTCAGGGAGAACTGGTTCCCGAACCAGCATCGGGTGCCCTCCCCCACCACAACGCCCGCCCAGCCGCGGTCCGGGTTCTTCAGCGCGGCGAGCAGCCGCGCGGCCTGGTCGCGCCGCTCCCAGGGCACCGAGCGGGACTGGCCAATGTCGAAGAACTCCGCGACCACGGTCCCGCCCAGTGGCTCGACGAATTTGCGCGCGTTGCTCACCTGCCAGCCGTGGGAGGTCTCCGGGTCCTGGTTGTCCTCGGTGGAACAGCGGCCGTAGAACGCGATCGGCCCGAGTTGGTCGTCGACTGGGTTAATCGGTTCGACACCGGTGAGGCGGTCCAGCGGCGCCCACGGGTCGTGGACGATGTCAGCGGTCATCGCGTCCCCCTGTGCCGGCGGTCACCGGCAGTGATCTCGGCGTCGGTCAGTTCGATGAGTATGGCGAGAAGTATGCGGCTGACTGAGGTGGTGAGCGAGGGCGGTTCGGCGGGCAGATGGACCGTGATTCCGTCCGCGTTCCCGGGCGTTGGCCGTGGTGTGGTCTGGGTTGGCGTGTCCGTCCGGGTGGCGGGGTGCCTCAGGGGCTGAACGTCGCGGGCGTTCACTCGTTGATGCCCTTCTGATTACTCATAGTAGCCAGATGTGGGTGTGCTGTGAATCGGTGCGCAACGGGTGGTGTGAGGGGTTTGAGCGCCGGGAACGGGTCTCTGGCGGTGGGCGCGGTGGGGGGTCTACCCCCCGTTACCGTGCTGGTCAGGGCCCGTTACCTGGGGCCTCTACCGGGGTAGCGGGCCCCCGCTACCCCGGGGCGTGCGGGCAGTGCGGGTAGCGGGGGTCCGGCACGGCGGGCGGTAGACCCCTCCCCCTCTACCCGTCACTGTCCGTGTTCGGTGTTGGGGTTGATTGTGGGGGGAGCGTGGCGCCGGGTGGGATGGCGGCTTCGAGGTCGGCGCGGCGGTATCCGGCGAGGTTGACCCCGTCCACCTTGACCTGCCGGCCGGAGCGCTGGACCCCGGCGCGTTCGAGTTCTTCGGCGAGGCGTTCGGGGGTGAACTCGGCGTAGGTGTCTTCGTCTGTGTTGACCAGGCGGTTGAGCAGGGTGGTGGTGTGCATACGCTCCACCCCGTGCATGGCGTAGAGCACATCCGCGAGCACACTGGGGATCTGGACTCCGGCGGCTTCGGCGACCGCGACCGCGTCGGTCGCGGCGTCCCCGCTGAGCGTCCCGGCTCTCAGGCGCAGGGCCCGGCCGTGGGCGCAGATC
>DASTBN010000169.1:0-3292 GCA_035712045.1 Pseudonocardiaceae bacterium | reverse complement strand
ACCATCAGCATGGCCTCGGCCTGGGTCGGGTTGACCTTGCCGGGCATGATCGACGACCCCGGCTCGTTCGACGGGAAGATCAGCTCGCCGATGCCCGTCCGCGGCCCGGATCCGAGCCAGCGCAGGTCATTGGCGATCTTGAACAGGGTCACGGCCGCTGCCTTCAGTCCGCCGTGCGCTCGCACCAGGCGGTCCATGGTGGCCTGGGCGGTGAACTTGTTCGGCGCCGTCACGAACGGAGCGCCGGTCATTGACGCGATCTCCGCCGCCACCTCCTCATCGAAGCCGGGCGGGGCGTTCAGCCCGGTGCCGACGGCGGTGCCGCCCATGGCCAGTTCCAGCAGGCCCCCGGTGGCGTGCTCGACCTCGGCGATGACGTCGTCGAGACCGCTAACGTAGCCCGACCATTCCTGGCCGACGGTCAGCGGCGTGGCGTCCTCCAGGTGGGTGCGGCCGATCTTGACGACATCGGCCCACCTCCTTGCGTTGCGCTCGATCGCGTCGCGGAGCCGCGTGAGTGCCGGGATCGTCTTCTCCGTCGCCATCGTGTAAGCAGCGATGTGCATGGCCGTGGGAAAGGTGTCGTTGCTCGACTGCCCCATATTCACGTGATCGTTAGGGTGAACCGGTTCCTGCGAGCCAAGCGTGCCGCCCACCAGCTGGATACACCGGTTGGCGATCACCTCATTCACGTTCATGTTCGACTGCGTTCCCGAGCCGGCCTGCCAGACATACAGCGGGAACTCCTCATCGAGCGCCCCGCTGATCACCTCGTCACAGACCCGCTCGATCAGCTCGCCCTTCCACTCCGGCAGCCGGCCCGCCCGGGTGTTCACCACCGCCGCCGCTTTCTTCACATATCCGTAGGCGTGGTACACCTCCTTCGGCATCCGGTCCTTGCCGATGTTGAAATGCTGCAGGCTGCGCTGGGTCTGCGCGCCCCAGTACCGGTCCGCGGGCACCTCGACATCGCCGAGGCTGTCGAACTCCCGTCGCACCCCGGTGGCATCCAGGCCGATCGGCAAGTCGAGGATCTTCGGCGCCTGCTCGTTCGCATCCGTCATGACACGCACCCTCCGACACAGATACGCGGGCCGCCATACCAGGATCCAACAGCGCGGACTTCAGCGACGGCCATACCCCACATGCTCATGTCAAGACCCATTAGTCCCGGTATCCCTGCGGGGGACGCCGCGCAGGCGTGAAAATCGGGTCGGGTTGCCCGCCGACGCCGACCGCACTTTGGGTTGTGAGCCCGTCCATTAGTCTGGCGCCGGGCCTCGACCTTGGTGGGTCGCGCACTGTCGCTTCGAGCACGCCGGTTAGATTTCCGGTTCCCGACCGGGGCCCCGGGCATCCCGTCCAGCCTTGCCATGACGTGAGGGGGTCCTGGTGATGAGGGAAGCCCAGGAGATCGAGGACGCGGAGCATGAGCAGATCCTGGAGCGGGTCTGCGCGATTGATGTGGCCAAGGCGTCGGGGAAGGTGTGCACGCGCGTGCCGCATCCGTCCCGGCGTGGGGCGCGGCGGACCCGGGTGTGGGATGTGGATGCCACTACCAACGCGATCCTGGAGCTCGGCGAGCATCTGGCGGGTGAGCGGATCGAGAAGGTCACCCTGGAATCCACCAGCGATTACTGGCGGATCTGGTTCTACCTGCTGGAAGCGGCCGGGCTGGAGGTACAGCTGGTCAACGCCCGGGACATCAAGAACGCGCCGGGCCGGCCCAAGACCGACAAGCTCGACAGCGTCTGGCAGGCGAAGCTGACCGAGCGGGGCATGCTGCGTCCCAGCTTCGTCCCGCCCGCGGAGATCCGCCGGCTACGGGACTACACCCGGCTGCGCACCGACCTGACCCGCGAGCGCACCCGGTACTGGCAGCGGCTGGAGAAGCTGCTGGAGGACTCGCTGATCAAGGTGTCATCGGTGGCCAGCAGGATGGACACCCTCTCGGCCAGGGACATGATCGAAGCACTGATCGCCGGCGAGCGGGACCCGAAGGTGCTCGCCGGCCTGGCCCGCGGCCGGATGAAAGCCAAGCACGCCGCCCTGGTCGAGGCGCTAACCGGGCAGTTCGACGATCATCACGCCGAGCTGGCCCGGATGCTGCTCGACCAGATCGATGCGCTGACTTCCCAGATCGGCAAGCTCACCTCCCGGATCGAGGGACTGCTCGCAGCCATCCCCGCCGCCCAGGGCATCGATGCCGACGGCAGCACCGGTCCCTCGGCAGGCACCGGCCCGGGCGCACCAGTGCTGCCCGCCGCCGCCCGGCTAGACGAGATCACCGGGATCGGCCCGGAAGGCGCTCAGGCGATCATCGCGGAGATCGGCCTGGACATGAGCAGGTTCCCCGCTCCCGGTCACCTGGTGTCGTGGGCGAAGCTGAGCCCGCGCACCATCCAGTCCGGGGCCAGCAGCAGATCCGGCCGCACCGGCAAGGGCAATCCCTACCTCAAGGGCATCCTCGGCGAAGCCGCCGCCACGGCTGCCCGCACCGACACCTTCCTCGGCGAGCGCTACCGGCGCATCGTCAAGCGCCGCGGCAAGCTCAAAGCCCTGGTCGCCGTCGCCCGCTCCATCCTGGTGATCGTCTGGCACCTGCTCGCCAGCCCTACCGCCCGCTACCACGACCTCGGCTCTGGCTATCACGCCGCCCGCATCGATAAAGGCAAGAAGGTGCGCAACCACATCCGGCAGCTCGAAGCGCTCGGATTCACCGTCACCCTGGCACCAGCAACCTGACCAGCGGCAATACCGAACCGCGGCTCCGCTCACGCCGCGCCCGGTGCTGCCGCATGCTCACCAGGCGTTCGTGATTTTCCGGTTAGCGTGCCTTTGGCAGGGATCGTTGACAGCAGGGATCGTTGGCGACGTCTCGGTACCGGTCGGCCCCAGGAGCGTCACTCCTTGCCAGCGTCCGGTTGATCAGCCTGGCCAGCTTCTCGACGGTCGCCACCCCATGGGCCATGTCGGGGTTGTTGCTGGTCAAGATCACGATCGAGTAGTCGAGGTCACGGCGGGTGAAGTCGCCGATGCTGTTCACGTCCCACAGGTCCGGGTCGGGCAGCCAGCCATTCTTCAGGTGGACCGTCACATCCGGCGGCGCGCCCGCGGACACGCCCCAGCGCTGCTCCGGAACGACGTTGGCCATGAGGGCGAGCGCGTAGCGGCGGCTCGCCGCGTCCAGGACCTTGTTGCGGGTGATGAGCAGCTGCAGCAGGCGCAGTTCATCGTGCGCGTTGACCGCGGTCAGGCCCCAGTAGTCGTCCGTGCCGAGGACGGTCTGGTT
>DASTBN010000168.1:0-5820 GCA_035712045.1 Pseudonocardiaceae bacterium | reverse complement strand
CGAGGTCACCGGCTTCACTGATAGCTTGACTTTCTTGTGCGTCCTGCGACGGCTGTGGAGCAGGAGGTTGTTGAGCGGCGGCGCCAGACGCCATGGCAATAATGCTCACCAGGGCTATCAGTGCGGCCAGCAACACCTGTGGTAATCGCTTGACTCGCCTCATGTCGTTCCCCTTAGAAACGAATTCGCATCAGATTGGGCCTGAGGGGCTTACATTTCTCTCAGGGAGGGGAACGCTCCGCCCGGTAGGTGAATAAAGGAATAACAAACAGTGAGCGATGGATTTCGTTACAGTCACAGGGGACGGCTTAACGGAGATTTAACCTCCCGTTTCTGAATGTGAGTTCCGCTTCCGACGCTCACCCTCGCTGCGGGTAGGGGAATCCGTATGCCGTGCACAATAGAATCAGCTTGGCTAAGAGGGGTAAGCGTGGAGAAACTACTTGCCGCCGACTGAATAATCGGATGGCTCCGCAGCGCCGCAAACGCAGGCGGGATGCGCTGACGACAGATCTCAGTCGCCTACCGCGCACGGACTCCGCGAGTCCGCCAAGGCTGCGGAACACCGGTGAGCGGGACAGGTGAAGGAATCGTCGCCAGCGCACCACAAATCAGGATCGTCACCGGCAACGTGCCCACCGCGGCTGTGGATAATAACGGCGTGCGCCCCGCACCCCTAAATGAGCCCTCGGTGCCATCCTGTTGGGCCAGTAACGCCGTGCCCGTGGCTAGAGTGGCGAAACCCTCGCGCATCTCCCGGCCCAGCTCGTGATTTTCCGGTCATGCCTGGCGAAATCCTCGCCGCGGTGATGTGATGTGGCAGGCATAGTGCGATGTGGCGGCAAACCGAGCTGGGTGAAACTGTTCGGGGTCACCGCCACAGCGCGATCAAGGGTTGTGACCGCGGACCGTCAGCCGGACGAGGTTGGATGTCGATGGCTGGTAGGTCGCCGGGTTGTCCGGGATGAAGCTGGCGGTCAACCGTCGGATGCCCACAGGGAAGTCCGTCACCAACTGGATGGCGAATCCGGACCGCACGGTTTGAGGATCGCCGACAGTGATGCCGCCGTCCTTGAACTGGACCGTGCCACCGGCACTCGGAGGCGTGACCCTCGCCACCAAGATGACCAGGTCGCCCACGCGCACACTCGCCGGGAACACGAGTAGCTGAGTCGTCGTCCTAGCGGCGGCAGGCGGCGTAGGCGTGACTGTGGGGCTCGGTGTGATCGACGGCATGGGTGTGATCGGTGGCGTGGGTGTGGCCGACGGGCTCGGCGTGACAATAGGTGTGGGCTGGGGCGTCTGGCATGGCCGGACCGGTGTTGGGCTCGGGGTTGGCGCTGGCGTGACTACCGGGGTCGGAGTGGGCGTTGGTGACGGGCTGGCGGCAACCGCGACACCCCACGCGGGACCGCTGTTGCAATTGCTCCCGGTGAGCTGTCTCTCGTTGCTGCCATCCACGTTCACCCGGTGGACGTCATAGGTAAAGAAATCGGTGAAGATCGAATACGCGATGCTGGTGCCGTCCGGTGAGTACACCGGGTCCCGGTCGAGTTCAAACGGGTCATTAGTGCTCGCCGGGAGCAAGCGTCGCTGGTTGGTGCCGTCAGCGTTCATCACATGGAGATGCAGGAAGCCGGTGCGGTTGCTCACGAAGACGATGCTGGCGCCGTCTGGCGAGAACGACGGGGATTGGTCGATGCTGGGATTGTTGGTCAGCCGGGTCGGCTCGGTGCCGTCGGCTTTCATCAGGTAGATCTCAGCGTTGCCGTCACGGCCGCTGGTGAAGGCGATGCGGGTGCCGTCGGGGCTGAACGCCGGCTCGCCGTCGCTGGCGGGGTCAGTCGTGAGCCGCGTGCGATTACTGCCGTCGGCGTTGATGATAAAGATGTCCCCACCATCGCTGAACGCGATCCGGGTGCCGTCGGGCGAGTAGTCCAGCTGACTCCCGCGCTGCGGCGGGGTCATGATGGGCCGCTGGTCGCTGCCGTCGGAGTTCATCAGCCAGATCTCGCCGTCACGGGTGAAGGCGATGCGGCGGCCGTCCGGTGAGAACGTGGGGCTGGTGTCCTCGGCTGGGTTATTGGTCAGCCGCGACTTGCCGGTGCCGTCGGGGTTCATCACGTAGATCTCGTAGTTGCCGTCTTGGAGACTGGTGTAGGCGATCAGGCCATTGACGCCTGGTACGACAGCGTTCGCGGAGGTAGCGCCCAGGACTGCCGCCACGAGGGCGAGGATGAGTCCCAGGAACCTCGTCCGCGCACGGGCGGCCGGTTTGGTAATCCGCCATCGGCTGGGGCAATACATCGAGATCTCCTTCGGAACGGATCAGCCGTTCTTACGCAGTATCGCTATGATGGAAGTTCCCGCTGGCGGCGACACGATGTTGTGCAGTTTGGCTTCCATCTTCAGCAGGGTCGTAAACAGCTTGTTGACGGACCGCGGCACGGGCACGAGCGACGCTTCTGGATCAGCTCTTCTGCGCAAGACTCTGCGGCCCAGGCGAAAACCCGCCACAAGCGGCAGTGAAAAACTGATAGCGTACGATGTTCGCTCAGCTCGCAGGCCGGTCTCGGTGACGACAGCTGTCAGGGACTTCACCGTGTAACGTCTCCAGTGATGCATTGAGAGATCGTGGTCACTCCACAGCCATTGGTATGCCGGCACGGTGACAACAATAGCTCCGTCATCTTTCAGGACGCGCTTCCACTCCGAGAGCGCGCCCTGATGGTCTTCGATATGCTCGAGCACGTCGAATGCCCCGACTATGTCATAGATTTTATCCCCGAACGGCAAGTCGATACCATCGACTTTCGTGATGTTCTCGTAGCCGAGTCTATTCATGCACGCGATGGCCTCATCCGAGATGTCGACATTGTCCACTTTGCCGAATCTCTCGAGCATGTCGATCGTGCCGCCGGTGCCGCAACCAACGTTCAGTATGGCTGAATCGGAACTATTCCGAGAGGCGCGCTTCAGGTAGGCGCGTATGATTTCTAAGCGCCCTTGGTGCCACCAGTAGTCCTGCTCGAACTCCGCCAAGCGAGCGTACTCACTCTTCTCCACGTGCTCTCCTCATAGCGCATTCACCAGGCTTGCCCAGGGCCCTGGGTCATACCCGGCGGAAGACCCAGCGGCGGAGCAGGAGGAAGCGCATCACTGTGGCCGTAGCGTTGGCTACGGTGAGCACCACGAGCTCGACCGCGGTCGATGGCGCGCTGGTGATGGCGTGGGCGATGGCCAGCGCGCCGCTGGTCAGGCCTAGGGCGAGCCCGAAGACGATCAGGCCTTGGAGCTGGTGGCGCGTCACCCGCTGGAGCCCGACCACCCCGAAGGTGAATCGCCGGTTCAGCGCCGTGTTCATGATCGCGGTCAGCAGCAGCGCCACGGCGTTGGCGGCCTGCGTGCCCACGGGATTGCGCAGCAACAGGAACAGGCCCAGGTAGGCCAGTGTGCTGGCCACCCCGATGGCGGCGAAACGCACCACCTGACGGGTCAGGCCCGCCGGCACGCCCGGTGTGGCCGGTTCCAGCGGGGCCCGGCCCAGCTGGGCGCGCAGGTCGTGCACCGGTAGCGCGCCGGCGGCGAATGCCCGGGCCAGCCGGGCGATCCCGCGGATGTCGGCCATGGCGGTGTTGACGATGTGCACGCTGCTGTTCGGGTCATCGATCCAGTCGACCGGGACCTCGTGGATGCGCAACCCGCTGCGCTCGGCCAGCACGAGCAGCTCCGTGTCGAAAAACCACGCGTCATCCTTGACCAGCGGCAGCAAGTGCGTGGCGACCTCGCGCCGGATGGCCTTGAACCCGCACTGAGCATCAGAGAAGCGGGCGGACAGCGTGTGCCGCAGCATCAGGTTGTAGCTCCGGGAGATGAACTCCCGCTTGGCGCCGCGGATCACCCGCGATCCCCGGTGCAGCCGGGTTCCGATGGCCAGATCGGAGTGCCCCGAGACCAGCGGCGCGATCAACGGCAGCAGCGCCGCGAGATCAGTGGACAGATCGACGTCCATGTAGGCCAGCACAGCTGACTCCGAGGCCGACCAGACCGCGCGTAGCGCGCGCCCACGGCCCTTCTCCGGCAAATGCACGACATGAACCGACGGGAACTCCGCCGCCAGCCGATTCGCGACCTCCAGCGTGGTGTCGGTGCTCGCGTTGTCGGCGACCGTGATCCGGAACGAGTAAGGCATCCCGGCGCTCAGGTGCGCGTTCAGGCGCCGAACGCATGGCTCGAGATCGTTTTCCTCGTTGTAGACAGGAATGACGATATCGACAACCGGTGCGGTTGCATGTGGCTGTGTCACGCCGGTGGCGTCGGCTGGGGCGAGGTCTCCAAGGGTCACGTGTGAACCGTAAGGAGAATGTCAATGCCACTATTGGCCGCGCTGAGTGAATTGTTCGTCACTTGGCACGGGAAACCACAGGTGGAACACCGTCACCTGGGTGAGCGGGGGTCTCTTCGACACCCGGTTTTCCTTCAGCATTGATCCCTCCTTAACCCTTGGCGGCTCCCCATCCAGGGGTGAGGAGATCCTCAGAACGTCCATTCGCCGATCGAGTACCGCCACATCAGCCATCCCTGGAGCGCCGCGCCGGCGACGACGACTGGGATGAGGACCCGAGGTGAGCGGCACAGCCGCGCGCCGACGGCGAAGAGCGGGTACAGGACGAGAAGGTACCGGGGCAGGGAGATCAACCATGCCGCCGACATCATGAGCAGGAAGCCCGCCCAGCCGTATAGCACGTCCGGGATTCGCAGGTGCCGTACCGCGAGAACGAGAAGCGGCAATGCGATGATGACTCCCGCGACGATGCCCGCATAGATGAACGTGAACGTGAAATCGAGGCCCCCCGCCCAGAGCGCTCCGATTGCTCCGCGCACCGGTTCCCACGGGTACGTCAACCCCTGGGACCAATTTTTCCACTGTACCTCAAGGAAATACAGAGGGTTGCCGTGGACGATCTGATTGATCGCGAGGTATGTCAGGAGACCCGCCGCGGCCAGGGAGATCCACGCCAGCCTGCGGATGTGATCGCGCCCGCCCGCCCGCCTGGCGAACACCTCGGCGAGCAATGCCGGGGCGAGCGCGATGCCTGTCACGCGGGTCCCCGTCGCGAGTGCGCCGGCGATTCCGGCCCCCGCCCAATGGCTTCTGCGCGCGGCGTAGACGGAGGCGAGCACGGCGAACAGGCATAGTGCCTCGCTGTACGGTGCGGCCAGGAAATACGCCGAGGGGAAGGAGAAGAGCAGGATCACCGCCCGCCACGCCGCGGCCTCGTCGGCGTCCAGGGCGACCAGCCGGAAGAGGAAGTAACCAGCCCCCACGCTCGCCGCGAACGACACGACGAGCCCCGACACCACGAGGTCCTGTACGACGAGGGAGACGATCCGCACCGTCAGCGGGAAGAACGGCAGGAAAACGATGACGAGCGGATCGCTGGCGTGGGGTGGGGGCGAGGACCGGACGTACCCGATCTCGGCGAGCCGGAGAAGACTGCGTGCGTCCCATTGGCTCCACATCGTGAGCGCGTTCGCCCAGACCGGCTGGTCGTAGAAGGCGTATGCGGCTAGGCCGATGGCCTCAAGCCCCACCCGGACGCCGATGCAGAGCAGGGCCAGCCGCCCGAGCAGGCTCAACGCTGAGCGTGTCACGCGCGGGGGCCCGGCTGGGACGGTCGGGGCGTGTGGCATGGCGGCGTTCAGGCTATCGGGATGCCGCTCGTCCACCGCCACGCTCAGGCCCGGCGGAAGACCCAGTGGCGGAGCAGGAGGAACCGTATCAACGTGGCGGTGGCGTTGGCCGCGACGAGCACCCCG
>DASTBN010000167.1:0-2703 GCA_035712045.1 Pseudonocardiaceae bacterium | reverse complement strand
GCCAACTACGTCTCCGCTGTGGCGTTTAGTCCCGCCGGGCACACCCTGGCCACCGCCAGCGCCGATCACACCGCGCGGCTGTGGGATCTCAGCGACCCCCGCCATCCCACGGCACTGGGTACCCTCACCGGCCATGCCAACGCCGTCTCCGCTGTGGCGTTTAGTAGTCCCGACGGGCACACCCTGGCCACCGCCAGCGCCGATCACACCGCGCGGCTGTGGGAAACCAACGTCGACAGTGTCACCGCTCGAATTTGTAGTATCACCCCCGCTATCACCAAGAGCGAGTGGGATCACTACCTGTCCGGCCTGGCGTACCGGCCCCCATGCCCGTGATCTACCCGATTGGGAATCTCGCTACCGTGCCAGGTGAAACCTGCTGACCTGCGGATGGTTAGTGCGGAGCAATGCTTGAAACCTGTGGATGAGCAAGATCACGGAGGGGTCGTACCCTTCCCGATCATCCTGAACAGGTCCATCAAGCAAAGGCCGGCGCGCCAACGCCGGTCGGGAAGGGTACGACCCATGCTCACCGTAGTCCCTGAGGAGTCCGGGGGCCGGGGCCAGGCCGCCGCAGCCGCCGCGCTCACCGGTCCGATCGCCGGGTCGGCGTCGTTGATCGATGAGATCGTGCGGGAGGGTGCCCAGCGGATGCTGGCCGAGGCGTTGCGGGCCGAGGTCGCCGCCTATATCGAGCGGTTCGCCGGTGAGCTGGATGAGAACGGGCGGCGGCTGGTGGTGCGTAATGGCTCGCATCAGCCCCGGGAGGTGCTCACCAGCGCCGGGACGATCGAGGTCGTCGCCCCGCGGGTCAACGACAAGCGGGTGGACCCGGACACCGGGCAGCGGTGCCGGTTCTCCTCGGCGATCCTGCCGGCCTGGGCGCGCAAGACCCCGAAGGTGACCGAGGTGCTGCCGCTGCTGTACCTGCACGGGCTCTCGACCAGCGACTTCGGGCCCGCCCTGGGGCAGTTCCTGGGCTCGTCGGCGGGGCTGTCCGCGCCGGTGATCACCCGGCTGACCGAGACCTGGAAGGCCGAGCAGCGCGCGTTCGCCGAACGCGACCTTTCGGGCGTGGACTATGTCTATGTGTGGGTCGATGGCATCCACGTCACTGTGCGCCTGGAGGAGCACAAGCTGTGCCTGCTGGTCATGATCGGGGTGCGGGCTGATGGCCGCAAAGAGCTGGTCGCCCTGGCCGATGGCTACCGCGAGTCCACCGAGTCCTGGGCCGACCTGCTGCGCGATGCCGCCCGGCGTGGCATGCGCGCCCCGGTCCTGGCGATCGGGGATGGCGCGCTGGGGTTCTGGGGCGCGCTGCGCGAGGTGTTCCCCGCCACCCGGGAGCAGCGCTGCTGGTTCCACAAGATCGCCAACGTGCTCGGGGCGCTGCCCAAGAGCGCGCATCCCGGGGCGAAGAAGGCCCTGGCCGAGATCTGGAACGCCGAGGACCGCACGCACGCCCTCGACGCGGTCAAGGCCTTCGCCGGCGCCTACGGCGCGAAGTTCCCGAAGGCGGTCGCGAAGATCACCGGCGATCTCGGCGAGCTGCTGGCGTTCTACGATTACCCGGCCGAGCACTGGCAGCACCTGCGCACGACCAACCCGATCGAGAGCACCTTCGCCACTGTCCGGCACCGCACCAAGATCACCAAGGGCCCGGGCTCCCGAGCCGCCGGGCTGGCTATGGCGTTCAAGCTCATCGAGGCCGCCCAGGCCCGCTGGCGCGCCGTCAACGCACCCCACCTCGTCGCCCTCGTCCGCGCCGGCGCGCGGTTCCACAACGGCAAGCTCGTCGAGCGACCCGACGCCCCCACCACTGCGGAGGCCGCCCAGGCCACCGAAGCAGCGGCCCAGAGCGCCGCCTAAAAAATCTTCATCCACAGGTCTTGACAATTGCTCTTAGTGCGGGGTGCGGTAGCCCTCGGGGGAGATTGGCGGGATGTCACTCCCATCCTTTCCCGGGTCCGATGCTGGGTTTGAGGCTTGTGCTGGTGGTCCCGGATGTCTGCCTGCCTGGTGAGGGGCATGGTTGCTGGGGTGGTGTCGCGTGTGCTGATGTCGTGCCGGTCGGAGGGTTTCGGTCAGTGTGCCCGTGTCTGGGAGGGCGGGTGGATTCGCCGGTGGTCCCGGTTGGTGTGTGTTCAGTGCTGGGGTGGTGGTGGGATGCTGGGGGTTGTGTCCGGATCGCGGCGGGTGTTTTTGAGTCATACGTCGGAGCTGCGGCGGTTGCCGGTTAGTCGATCGTTTGTGGCCGCGGCGGAGTCTGCGGTGATCCGGGCTGGTGGTGTGCCGGTTGATATGGCGTACTTCGCCGCTGATCCGCAGCCGCCAGCGCTGGTGTGCCGGGAGGCGGTGCGCAGCGCTGATGTGTTCGTGGGGATTGTGGGTTTCCGGTACGGCTCGCCGGTGCGTGATCGCCCTGAGCTGTCCTACACGGAGTTGGAGTTCCAAGAGGCCACCGAAGCGGGCCTGCCATGCCTGATGTTCTTGCTGGGCAAGGACATCGAGGGCCATCGGGAGCTGTTTCAGGACATTGAGCATGGTGCACGTCAGGAAACGTTCCGGACCTCGCTGTCCGAGCGTGGGATCACCGTTGGGACGGTCGTCAGCCCCGAGGGTTTGAGCGAAGCGCTGTATCAGGCGTTGGTTCTCCCCGGCCACGGCCCGGGCGATGTCGATGGGTGGCGGGGACCGATATTT
>DASTBN010000166.1:0-10007 GCA_035712045.1 Pseudonocardiaceae bacterium | reverse complement strand
GAACGCCGGTGGGCATAACGTCGCCGACTCGGCGGCCAGTACCAGTTTCTCCCGGACCGCGTGTGGCGCCAGCGCCCAGCCGACCCGCAGGCCAGGCGCGAACGTCTTGGAGAAGGAACCCAGGTAGACCACGTTGTCCGGGGCGCGCGACCGCATCGCCGGGTAAATCTGGCCGTCGAAGCCGAGCAGCCCGTAGGGGTTGTCTTCGACGATCAGCACCCGGTGCGCGGCGCACAGCGCCAGGATCTCCGCGCGCCGCTCCAGCGCCAGCGTGACACCGGCCGGGTTGTGGAAGTTCGGGATCGTGTACAGGAACTTCGGGGTACAGCCCTGGGCGCGTAACGAGCCCAGCGCGGCGGCTAACTCGCTGGGAATCAGGCCGTCGTCGTCCATGGTCACCTGCACGACCCGCGCCTGGTAAGAGGCGAAGGTGGTCAGCGCCCCGACGTAGGACGGGGCCTCGGCGAGCACCACATCACCCGGGTCGCAGAAGATCCGGGTGACCATGTCCAGCGCCATCTGTGAGCCGACCGTCACCGTGACGTCGTCCGCGTGTGCCCGGATCCCCTCCAGGGCCATCACCTCGCAGATCTGCTCACGCAGCTCCGGGGTGCCCTGTGCCGAGCCGTACTGCAGCGCGGCCATCCCGTCGCTAGTGATCATCTCAGCCAGCTCGGTGGCCAGTGAATCCATGGGTAGCGCGGGCAGGTACGGCATGCCGCCGGCCAGCGAGACGACCTCGGGGCGGCTGGCCACCGCGAACAAGGCCCGGATCTCCGATGCCGTCATTCCGGCGGTGCGGCGGGCATAGCGGCGCAGATGCGGATCGAGGTCGCGCTGAGTCGATGGGGGCTGGCTTAGCTGGTGTTCGGCCCGCTGCGGGTCCCGTCGCTTGTCCAAGGCCGCCCCCATTGTCCGGTGTGAGGTCCCCTAGCAGTGTAAAAGGCGCACTACAGGACCTGTTGGCACCTTCACTCCCGATGGCCATCGGCATATGCTGCGCCAGGCGTTACCGGGATCGCGGGATCGGCAGGAGGCCTCGTGTCACGTCGAGTGGTTGGCGTCACCCTGGACAACCTCGATCTGCTGCCCAAGAAATGCCGCCAATGCGTGTTTTGGGAGCTTGCGCCGCATATCCGGGACCAGGCCGTGGAGTTCGGGCAGACCGAGCTGGAGAAAGAATCCTGGGTGTCCAGCGTGCTGCTGGAGTGGGGTTCCTGCGGGCGGATCGTGATGTCCGGTGACGTGCCGGCTGGTTACGCGCTCTACGCTCCCCCGGCGGCGGTGCCGCGCGCCTCGGCATTCCCCACCTCTCCGGTCAGCGCGGATGCGGTGCTGCTGACCGCGCTGAAGGTGATGCCGGAGTTCGGCGGCGGCGGTCTGGGCCGGATGCTCGTGCAGGCAGTCGCCAAGGACCTCACCCGGCGCGGGGTGAAGGCACTGGAGGCTTTCGGCGATGCCGCGCCCACTGAGGATTCCAGCTGTGTGATCCCCGCCGAGTTCCTTCAGCAGGTCGGTTTCAAGACGGTGCAGCCACATCGCCGCTGGCCCCGGCTGCGCCTGGAATTGCGCACCGCCCTGACCTGGAAGGAAGACGTCGAAGCCGCCCTGGAACGTCTCCTGGGCTCGGTGACGATCCACCACGTCGAACCCAGCTTGCGCCCCGCCTGAGGAGTTCAGCGATCAAGGTAGCCGATCATGACAGCGAACACGGAGCGTAGTGTCGCTTCGGTCACGGTGCCGATCCGCTCGACCAGCCAGGGCCGGTAGGCCGGTTTAGCCTGATAAACCACTACCGAGCACCCAGGCAGTGGATCGTCAGCGGACAGGACTACTGCCAAGGCGGGCATGCGTGGGGCGTCGGCGACCACCGGCAGGGCGAATACCGTGGGAAGCAGCGCGTTGGCGGTGCTGGTGGACAACACCAGCACCCGGTCAGCCCCCATGACCGAGGGCTTGTCCCGGCCCGCCACGGTCGGCAGGAATGACCAGATATCGCCACGCAACGGTTCCGGGGCGCTCACCAGCCCTGTCCGCTGGACCGGATGGCCTCGCTCATGGCCCGCTGCTCAGCCAGTTCGGCCACCGCCCGCGCCTGCGGGTCTCCGGAAGCGCGTTCCCATTCAGCGGCGATCGCCGCTGAGGTGCGCATCAGTTCGGCGCGGACCGCCCTCTCGGTCCAGGCGGACAATGTCCGGCCCTCGGCGGCGGCGGCTTCCCTCGCCTGCCCCAGCACCGTGTCATCCATGGTGAGGGTCGTATTGGTCTTCACGTTGAGAATCGTATGACATATCGCGGCATGAGGGCGGTGCCACCATATCGGGTGATAATGATGTCTGCGGGTGCTGACGTGGCGCGGGCCGTCGATGGAGCTGTCGTGGGGTTGCTGCTGCGGGCGGTGGAGGTGGCCGGGCCATATCGGTGGCGCTGGCTGCTGGTTGACGAGCGCTCGGGAGCGGCGCTGGCTGATCATCAGGTGGAGCTGGACCCGGCGGGGTCGGAGACGGAGGCGTTCGGGGATCTGTACCGGTTTTTGCGGTGGCGGGCTGATCCGGATCGTCGGGTGGCCAGTGAGGCGGAGCTGGTGGGCCGGGTGGGGGCCTGGATCGGGTTGGTGGCGTTGGGAGAGTCGGTGGGGCGGGCGATCGTGGCGGCCGCGCCGGTGACGGTGCGGGTGCAGGTGCTCGCTGGTGCGGAGTTCCTGGCGTTCCGGCCCTGGGAGCTGGCGCACGTGGGTGGGGTGCCATTAGCGGTCCGGGGTGATGTGGCTCTCGTCTACGACCTGCCTGGGTCGGCTGGGGTGACCAAGGTGCCGGTGGGGATGCGCTGCGGATGCTGCGGTGTTCAGCCTGCCGATGGCGGCCTCCGCGTTGGCATTGCGCCGGGAGCGGTATGGCGGGAGCGGTATGAGCTGTCCCGGCTGGTGCGCCGGGTCGCGGCCCGGGCTGGGCGGCGGGTGGAGCTGGAGGTGGCCCAGTACGGGGTGAGCCGGGCGGTGCTGGCGGATCTGGTCGAGTCTGGGGACGGGTGGGATGTGCTGCATCTGCCCGGGCATGGCGGGGCGGCCCGCCTTCCTGTACCTGACCAAGGTCGAGGAGCCGTCTACCTCAGTAGGAGATCACTGCTAGTGCGGAACCGGGAACAGGACATCCGACAGATGGTCAAGGCCCTACGACGACGCTGGCCGCCGTTTGTCCTGCGGTCGGGCGACCGCCCATTTTGGCTCAGGAAGGTTAATCGCTGTGGTATCTACATGCGTGCTGCGGGCTCTTTAGTAACTAGGGGTCGCGCTGACCACTGGCCAGTAGCTCAGCCTCTCCGTGTTTCTACAAGCCCAGGGTGAGGCCTGTGCAACACATCGATCGCTACGAGCGGGGTGTCGCCGCTGCGCGTCGGCGCTTTCACGACGACCCGGCAGTCCGGCTGGTCCAGAATCCGGGGATCGGGGCATCGCACTTGGAAGCGTTCTTCATCCACTTCTGCGCACTTGGCGTCGCGATGACCGAGCCTGTGGAGGGTTGGATTCGGCGCGCTGGCGAGGCCTGTGTGCGGGCCGGATTCGACACGCTGGGTCGCGCCTTGCAGGGGCACGCGAGGGCCGAGGCCGACCATCACCTCCTGATGATCGCTGATCTCGATCGGTTGTGTGCTCGCCGCGCGGCTGCTGGTCGGGTTGCACTGAAACCGGGCGACATGCTCGCGCTCCCGTGGCCAGAGTCCACGCAATGTTACCGGCAGATACATGAAGACGTCATTGCCGGGCCACATCCGTATGCTCAGATCGCAATCGAGAACGAGATCGAAATGCTGTCCGTGGACGTCGGGCCGAGACTGCTGGTCAACACCCGTTACCTGCTGGGCGATGACATCCTGGATGATCTGAGCTTTCTTACCGACCACGTCACGCTTGACATCGGCCATACGAAGTTCAACCGCCGACAGATGGTGACCTTCCTCGACACGCAGGCCGAGCAGGGCCGGGTGGAGGGTGTACTCGATGCCCTGGTCGTCGCAGGCTCAGAGGCTCTCGACGCCTACCGTGCCTTCGTCTCCGACTGCGTCTCGATGAGCCGCTGAGGGTCCTTGGTGAGGGCGCCGTGACTGAACTCGCCAATCCGGACGCAGGGTCACGATCGCGACATGCGAAGGTCATCGAGAGCGATCTAGCGACCAAAGCAGCTCCGGGCTCACGGTGGCGTGTCTATGTACCCCCGGCGGATGGATCGTGGGACGGTGCGATTCCAGGCTGGCTGGCCGAACTGCGCCGGTTCCGGGCAGAGATGCTCTATGCCGATGGCCTGCGCCCGGCATTCCGCAGGCCCGACGGCGTCTTCCGCGACGATGATCCTGCCGATCCGTTCGCTTATCACGTGGTCACGATCCACGATGACAGGCCGATCGCGACGCTTCGCGTTCTCCGGCTAAGCGCCACACACTCAGGCGTATGTGAACGCCTGCTAGGAACCGACGCCTTGAACCGATTGCTGACCCGGCTCGGGATTGACCAAACTGTGGCATGGGAATGCTCGGGTTGGGCGGTCCAGCCAATCCGGCGCAGTGGGGGGTTGGGACTGAGAATGCTCGCTGCTGGAGGGGCCGTCGCCAACAAGCTCGATCTGACCCAGGGCATCGGCGCCTCGGGCACCCGGTACGGCCAGCTGTACCGCGTGCTATCAGCTGGATACCGCCTCGTTCCAGAACTTGACCCAATCCCAGTACCGGCTCTGGCCGACGACATCCAGATCGTCTACGGCGCGCTCACCGCGCTCCGACCAGCCTTTCAAGCCTTAGTCACCCAAACCGCGGAGCTGCTCGAATGGCAGGATTTCTGATCCACTTCCACAGCTTGTCGTTTAACCCCTTGAGGTCGGGTTTGTCGTGTCTTGGCGGCGTGTCGCCATGACGTGGCACGGCCACCGTTTGATCATCTTTGGGTTCCTTGCACAGATCTCGACGACGAAGGCGGTGGCCGTGGGTGTCAGTGTGCGGCAGATGAGTGGCGGAGGCGAGCAGGCGGGCCCGGCGAGCCTGGATGATCTTGACGCGTTTCGTGGCGCGTTCTATGTTTGTTTTCTCTTCAGACCCCCTACCTTTAGCACCTGTCTTCACTCTTCCCGCCGACGGGCCGGATCGCGCGCATGCACAATCGCCAGAACAGCAGCAACGCTGCGGACCGAGCAAAGGCTGTTGAAGTCGTCATTGCCCAAGATCTGGCGGCAGCGGGTCAGGGTGTCCTCACTGAGCTCATGAACTCGCTCCTGTTGCCCCAAGGCGCCCAGGTCGGAGGCAAGGATGGCAGCCGAAAGCAGGGTAATGGGGTGGTCGTTGCCCAGAATTTCGCAGGAGCGGGTCAGGGTGTCTTCGCTAAGCTCACGGCCTAGCTCATGCTGCCCCAACGTCCACAACGTGCCAGCAAAGACAGTAGCCGAGTGCAGGGTAACGGCCTCCTCATTGCCCAGGGTCTGGCGGCAGCGGGTCAGGGTGTCTTCGCTAAGCTCACGGGCTAGCTCATGCTGCCCCAACGTCCACAATGTGCCAGCGAAAACGACAGCCGAAATCAGGGTGATGGGGTGGTCGTTGCCCAGGGTCTGGCGGCAACGGGTCAGAGTGTCCTCGCTAAGCTCACGGGCTAGCTCATACTGCCCCAACGTCCACAACGTGCCAGCAAAGAGGACAGCCGAGAACAGGGTATTGGGGTGGTCGTTGCCTAAGGTCTGGCGGCAACGGGTCAGAGTGTCCTCACCGATCCGGTGAGCCCACTCGTGGTGCCCAGAGCCCCACAGGACGGCGGCAAGGACGGCGGCCGAGTCCAGGGTGTCGGGGTGATCTTTGCCCCACAGGGAGCGACGCAGATCTTGGGCGCGTTCGACCAGCGGCCGGGCGAGGACGTTTTCCGTTCGAATCCATAAATATTCGGCGGCGTGGTGGAGCAGCCAGGCGACGTCTTCTTCGACGCCGGTAAGGATGCGGCGGGGGTCGGTGGCGACCAGAACGTGCGGCAGGAGCGAGCGCCAAACCGGCCAGACCGACGGGTCGTGCCGCGGATTGTCGGTCGGGAGTGCGGCCCGCAGCACCCGAACCACTCGGATGGCCAGGTTATGGGACGAGTGGGGTTGGGTTCGTACGATCGCAGCCAGCAGCCGATGCATCACCAAGGTGGACGGCTCGACACCAGCTAGCCCATACTGGCGTATCAGCCGGATCAGTGCGCTGAACGCCAGCGGATCGGCGGCCACGGTCCCGAGTGGCTCCGGCAACGGGGCAGGGTGCAGGGTGAACAGAGTCCACGGGATCGGTTCCGGCGCTAAGTAGGCGGCCAGCGTGAGCAGCTGCAGTGCGGCCGGACACTGGGCAGCTAGCCGGTCTAGGGCAATCTGGACACTGGCCGTCAACGACACCGGATACGTGGCGGAAACCTCGTCTGCCAACAGCTCCGCAGTCCGCTCGGCCAGCATAGTAAGGTAATCCTGGACACTAGTTGGGGCGTCGGCTAGGTGCGCTGCGGCCTGAGTGAGCGCCAGTGGTAGATCTCCTAAGACGTGCGCGATCTGTCCCGCCTCACCCTCGGTCAACTGCGGGGCGCGGCAGCGCAGCAGCGCGATCGACTCGCCCCGATCGAACACACCCACTCCCACCGGGGTACCTAGCTCCCACCAGTCGGAGTTGCGAGAGGTGATCACCACATGCCCTCCACCCCCGGGCAAATACTCGGCCAGCGCTGCGGGATCCTCCGCGTTGTCAAAAATCAGCAACCACCGATCCTGTTCCCGCAACATCCCCCACAACCGCGCCATCGCCACCGTTACCGGATCGGTGATGGCCGCTGCACCCAGCGCGTGGGCCAGCTCCGCCAGTCGGTGGGCCACAAGCGCTGGTTGCTCCGCTGGGATCCACCACACCATGTCGTAGTTGGCTCCGTACCGGTGGGCGTACTCGATGGTCAGCGCGGTCTTACCGATTCCGCCCATCCCATGCAGCGCCTGCACCACCGTCGTCCCACCAGACCGCAATGATTCGCGCATCTCCTCCAATAGGTCCTCGCGCCCGGTGAACAAGGGGCTGCGCGCCGGGACGTTCCACACCTGTCCACCCAATATGACCTCGGAGCGGGCCCGGGGCAGATCCTTCAACGCACGTCCTGGCAGCCGCTGATTACGCCGGGGTACCGCTCCCTCTAGGGTCGTGCGCTCTTCGGTGCTTAGCTGGAGTGCTGTCGCCAGCGCCCTGACTGTGGGGCGGTAAGGGTGTCGACGCTCACCGCGCTCTAGTGCGCTGATGGCCTTGACGCTGATCTTGGCTCGCTCGGCCAGCTGCTCCTGGGTCAGGCCTGCGCGCTGACGTAGCCGACACAGCATGGCCCCGAAGGGCTCAGTGATGGCTCCCACACTTCCAAGTGTGTAGGTCTCTGGGGGTGGTGCGCCACTTTGCTCGGGTAGAGCCTACTCGGCAGGGAGACATGCATCGATGGTGCGCAATGCCTGCTTCGAAGGAGGGGCACCAGTCAGGATTCATGGATCCCGTGGGGCAGAGCACAACCTGCCGTAATGCGCGCAGGGCGCTGCACGCCGCGTCGGGGGGAGTATTCGCCAGAGCAGCATCGGTGAGATCGAACTGGAGGACATAGCGTGATGCAACCTGTAACGAGCCCCGTACCGCCTGGAGCAGATCCGTGTAAGGACGAAATGCTTGAGACGCGGCACATCCAAACCGGGAGAGTTACTCAATACTTCCCCGCAGGACGGGCGTGCGGATGCAGTTACGCCGCCGCACTCGAGTTCGAGCTGACTTCTGGATAAGCCGCATGGAATGGGATGCCATGTCTCACTCTGCGCCAATCTATCATCAATCGTCGACCAAGCGTGGTGACTGACGGTGAGCGCACCGTGGCACCACAAAGAGGCCACCTGTCATGACCGACATCGAGTTCACGTAGGGGTCGCGATTTCGATGACGACTGCCATCATCAATTACGTTCCCGACCATGCCACGGATAGCGTGGTCGATCTGTTGCTGGGAATCAGCAACGGGAATCCGGCAGCCTGGGGTGAAATCATTCGTCGATATGGTAAAGTCGTGTCTAGGACGGTGCGGTCGTTTCGGCTGCAGGAGGCCGACACAGTCGACGCAATGCAGATGACCTGGCTGCGGCTAGCCGAAAATAGTCACCGGGTGAAGTTCCCCGAGCGGCTGGGCGGGTGGCTGGCGACCACCGCTCGCCGCGAAAGCCTGCACATTCTGCGCCAGATGAAACTCAGACCGAATCTCACGGACGGGGCGCTAGAAAGTATCTCCGACCCCTCGGCCAATCCCGAGCAGCGCGCCGTCGACGCTGACACCACACGGACATTACAAGAAATCATCGACGAGTTGCCACCGCGCCAGCGGATCCTGATACGGATGCTGTTCACCGACAATCCCTGCTCCTACGCCGAGGCCGCCCACGTCGCAGGAATCCCGCCCGGCGGGATCGGACCCACTCGGGCGCGGGCCCTGCGACAGCTGCGCGACAAGCTCGACCAACACAAGATGCAACCCGGCGCCTGACAATGATCACCGCTGCTAAGGACACACGACAAAATAAAGTATGTTTTTACGTCCAGTGGATCTACCGTTGTGGTAGGCGATTGGAGGACAATCCGGCGAGGCCGTGCTGCGGCGGGTTGCGGTGCTGCGTCTGTACCTGGATGAACGGCAGTGTCGCTTGGTGCTGGTGGAGGCGGCACAGCCGGGCCGGGGCGGGATCAAGGTGGTGGCTCTGGCGACGGAGGGCATCCCGACATGGTCGCGAAGGGGGTGCGGGAGCTCGAAGGGGTGCGAGCCCACCGGGTGGGTGGGTAGGCCCGGCGGTAGCCGCAAATCGGCCATCGAGATCGATCCGGGACGCGCGCCGACGTTGGCGGCGTTGGTCGATCCAAAGACCCGGGGAATCCGGAGTCGCTGCTGATGTGGACGACTAAGTCGACCAAGAATCTGGTCGACGCGTTAGCCAGCGACGGGCATCCGGGGTCTGACCGGCATCCTCAACTTGGGCCTGGCGATCGGGACAATCGGCGGATCGGTCTGTATGGAGCGTTGAGGAGTGCGGCTGACGGGCACCGGTACGCCGTCGTACAAGGGTTCCGGTGTCCGACAGAGATTATCAGCCGCTGTGTGTGGCTGTACTACCGATTTCCGCTCGGCTTCCGAGAGGTCCAGGAGATGATGCTCGCGCGCGGCGTCACGGTCTCTTATGAGATCATCCGCCAGCGGTGCCAGAAGTTCGGCCAGATTTACGCTAACGGGCTGCGCCGACGCCAGCCACGCCCGGGGACAAGTGGCACTTTGACGAGGTGTTTATCAGGATCAACGGCCGGGTCCACTACTTATGGCGTGCTGTTGACCAGCACGGCGCCATGTTGGATATCGCCGCACTTTCGCCCCACCAACACCAGCTCACCGGGAGTGCCTACTGACACGAAATGATCGCTCGCTTCGCCAACTGAAACGAGGTCGTCGGTCTGTCTACGGCAGCTTGACCGATGCACCGAGTAGAGCACGGACGGCTGCAAGGCGTGCCACCACCCTCGACACCCGACAAGTTGACAGCGCCCTTTGAGATGTTCGGTGAGGTAGGGGGAGATCCGACCCTCACCGTATGGCTGCGAGTCTGCGGCTGACCGATAACTCGTCGACAGACCCGGACTGGCTCGTCCGATAGTCACGCAGCGTGCGGTGTCCTTTGAGGCACCACCAAACTGGCCACGGGGAGGACTAAGTGGGACACAGGAGGATCGGATGTCATCCATGATCGGTGAGAACGCAGTGGTAGTGGGCGGCAGCATCGCGGGGCTACTCACCGCCCGGGTACTGTCCGAGTGGTACGACCGGGTTAGCATCGTAGAGCGGGACTGGTTGCCCACCGGGAACAAGCACCGACGTGGTGTGCCTCAGGGCCGCCACGCACATACACTTTTGCCACGTGCCACTGAATTACTTGATGATCTGTTTGCCGACCTGAGTACCGAACT